>DAIDKC010000151.1 GCA_027451045.1 Holophagaceae bacterium
TGGGATCGCCGTCGAAGGCCATCTCCCAGAGCTCCTCCGCGATGCGGTTGCGGGGGACGACATGGCCCGCGTTCCGGATGAGCAGCTCCAGCAGGGCGTATTCCTGGGCGCTCAGATCCAGACGCTCACCGCCGCGCTGGACGCGCCGCCGGAGGGGATCCACCGTGAGGTTGCCCACGGTCCAGGTGCGGCCCGCGGCGGGGCCCCGCTGCACGCGGTTGTGCAGGCGCAGCACCAGCTCCGAGAAGGCGAAGGGCTTCACCAGGTAGTCGCCTCCGGCCTCCAGGCCCCGCAGGCGGTCGGGCAGGGCGTCCCGGGCGGTGAGGAACATCACCGGGGCGGTGACACCGGAGGCCCGGGCCTCCGCCAGCAGGGTAAAGCCGTCCAGCTTCGGCAGCATCACGTCGAGGATCAGCCCGTCGTGCCCTCCCTGGCGCGCCAGGTGGAGGCCCTCCTCGCCGTCCAGGGCCACCTCCACGGCGAACCCCTCCTCCCGGAGGCCCCGTTCCAGGGCCCGGGCGGCGCGGGGATCGTCTTCGACCAGGAGGATGCGCATGGGCCACCGGAGAGGGCCGCCCGGGCCCGTCGCGTGGTGCCGGTGGTCGGACTCGAACCGACACTCCTTTAGGGGGAAACGGATTTTGAGTCCGTCGCGTCTGCCATTTCGCCACACCGGCCGGGGGGCCAGGATAGCGCAGGGACGCGGCTTTTCAAATGGCCGTCAGGGGGATCCGCCGGCCCGCACCGAAGGCCTTGGGGCTCACCTTGAAGGCGAAGGGGAGCTGGCGGCGCTTGAACTCGGTGCGCCGGAGGAGGCCGAGGATGCGGGGCAGGGCGGCCCGGGCCTGGGCGAGGTCGGCGCCGTCGAGCAGCAGGGCGAGATCCTCCGCGAGGCCCTCCTCGGGGCGCTGGGCTTCGAGGGCCGCGCCGAGGATGGCGTCGAGCTGGGCGTAGGGCAGGAGGCTGGCCTCGTCCGTCTGGCCAGGGCGCAGTTCCGCCGTGGGCGGGCGCTCCAGCACCCCGCGGGGGACGGCCTCCCCCAGTTCCCGCGCCACGGCGTAGACCCGGGCCTTCAGGCAATCGCCCAGGGGCGCGAAGGCGCCGATGCCATCGCCGTAGAGGGTGAAGTAGCCCGTGGCGGCCTCGCTCTTGTTGCCGGTGTTGAGCACGGCGATGCGGTCCGTGCCCAGACGGCGGTGGACCTCGGGCTCGGTGGTGAGGGCCATGACCAGGGCGCCCCGGGAGCGGCTCTGGAGGTTCTCGTCAGTGAGGCTGAAGGCGCGCCCCGGAAAGGCCCGTTCCAGCGCCGCGCTGAAGCCCGCGAAGGGCAGCTCGGCGTGGAGTTCCAGGAAGCCCATGCCCAGGTGCCGGGCCTGGACCTCCGCCAGGTCGCCGCTCTCCGCGCTGCTGAAGCGGGTGGGCATGGCGGCGCCCAGCACCCGCCCGGGCCCCAGGGCCTCCACGGCCAGGGCCGCGCAGACCGCGCTGTCAATCCCGCCGGAGAGGCCCAGCACCAGTCCCTCCAGGCCCTGCTTGGCCAGGTTGTCCCGGATGCCGGTCACGAGGGCCCGGCGCAGCCAGGGCCCTTCCTCGCAGGGCGTCCAGGTTCCGCCCGAGGCGTCCGTGTCCACCAGGAGCCGGCCCTCCGCGAAGGGGCCCATCCCGTGCCAGCGGCCATCGGGCTGGGCGAGGCCCGAGCCGCCATCGAAGAGCAGCCAGCTCTCGGCGCCGACCCGGCTGGCGTAGGCCACGGGCAGGCCGTACTTCCGCGCCGTGCCGGGGATGAGGCGGCGACGCTGGGCATCCTTGGAGGCCACGGCCCAGGGCGCCGTCCGGCCGGGGGGCAGGTAGCTGCCCAGGCCACTGGGACTGGCGCTGGCATTGAGAAGGAGGGTCGCACCGACGGCGGCGAGGTCGGCCACCGGATCCAGGCCGTAGCGCACGGGGGCGTTGCCCAGCTCAGGATCCGCCCAGAGGTCCTCGCAGATCGAGAGGCCGATGCGGTGGTTCCGGAATTCGATCAGGGGCTGGGGCGAGGGATCCGGCTCGAAGTAGCGGCTCTCGTCGAAGACGTCGTAGCTGGGCAGCGCGCGCTTGCGGATGGCCTGCCGGAGGCGTCCGCCCTCGCACCACCAGAGCTCGTTCCACAGGCGTCCCGAGGGCGCGGGGCGGGCCGTGCCGAAGACGAGGGGGACCTCGCCGGCGAGGGTGGCCAGGCGCCGGGATTCCGCCTCCACCCGGCGACGCAGGCCGGGTTCCCAGAGACGATCCTCGGCGAGGTAGCCGGGGATGGCCAGTTCCGGCGTGAGCACCAGGTCCGCGCCGGCGGCCACGGCGGCAGCATAGGCGGCCTCCAGGGCGCGTCCGTTGGCCTCGGGATCCCCGAGGCGGGCGTTGAGCTGGAGGAGGGCGAGGCGCATGGGGAGAGTATCCCGCAGACCCGCCTACTCCGTCTCCAGGCCGGACATCAGGGCCCGGCGCACTTCCTGGAAGGTGGTGATGCCGGACCGCACCTTGTCGAGGCCGTCGGCGAGCATGGTGCGGGCTCCTGAATCCACGAAGGCCTTCCGCAGCACCGCGGCTCCCGCCCGCTGCTTCACGAGGGCACGGAGTTCGGGCGTCATGAACAGCACCTCGTAGGCCGCGATCCGACCCCGGTAGCCCGTGTTCATGCACTGCGGGCAGCCCTGGCCCTTGAGGAAGACGCCGCCCTCGAGGTAGGCGGCGTCCAGGGCGAACTCCTCGATCTCATCCGCGGTCGGGACGTGGGGGGCCTTGCAGTCAGGGCAGATGCGGCGGAGCAGGCGCTGGGCCACCACCGCCAGGACGGTGCTGGAGATGAGGAAGGGCTCGGCGCCCATGTCCGCGAGGCGCTCGAAGGTCTCGGCGGTGGAGTTGGCATGGAGCGTGGAGAACACCAGGTGCCCCGTCATGGCTGATTGCATGGCGATCTCGGCCACCACGCCGTCCCGGATCTCGCCGACGAATATCACGTCGGGGTCCTGACGCAGGATGGCCCGGAGCCCGTCCTCGAACTCGAGGCCGAACCCGTGGCGGATCTGGACGTGGTTGATGCCGTAGAGGGTGGATTCGACCGGATCCTCCAGCGTCACCACGTTGATGTCGGGGGAGTTGATCTGGTTGAGGGAGGCGTAGAGCGTGGTCGTCTTTCCGCTGCCCGTGGGCCCCGTGAAGAGGATCATGCCCTGGGCCGAGCGGATGACGCGCTTGTAGCGCGCCAGGACTTCCGGCGAGAAGCCCAGGGCGTCCACGTCCTCCAGCATCTTCTGCTTGCGGATGAGCCGGAGCACGCACTTCTCGCCGTACACCGTCGGCAGGGTGGAGACCCGGAAGTGGATGTTCTCGCCTTTGATCCTCAAGGCCAGGTGGCCGTCCTGGGCCACCATCCGCTTGGCGATGTCCATCCCGCTCATGATCTTGATGCGGGAGATGATGTACATGCTCAGCCGGGGCGGCGGCGTGAGGATGGTGTAGAGCACGCCGTCAATGCGGTAGCGGATGCGGAGCACGGTCTGGTAGGGCTCCACATGGATGTCGCTGGCCTTGCGGTTGAAGGCCTCCAGGAAGATGAAGTTCACCAGGCTGATGATGGGCGGTGACTCGGATTCCACCTCGATGGTGTGGGGGGAGAGCGGCTCCTCCACCACGTCCTCGGGGGGCAGGTCGGGCACCTGGTTCTGGTCAATCATCTCCAGGGCCTTCCGGTACAGCTCGCCGTTGTCGAGGATGTCCTTCAGGAGGCCGGGAGATTTCAGGCGCTCCTGGATGATGGATTCCAGGGTCCGCTCGGCGGCCAGGACCACCTTGATGCGGCTGCATCCCGTGGCGAAGCGGAGATCATCAATGGCGACGATGTTGAAGGGGTCCGCCATGGCCAGGGTCAGCTCCCGGCCCTGGATCTTCAGGGGGAGGACGGTGTACTTGCGGATGAGGTCCTCGGAGACCCGTTTCCAGGCCGCATCCTCGATCACCAGGTCCGCGCTCGCGACGACATCCACGTTCAGCTGGCGGCGCAGGAAGCCCAGCAGCACATCCTCGGCGAGCAGCCCCTCCTGCATGAGCACGGTGCCCAGCTTGCGGCCCGTGGACTTCTGGATCTCCAGCGCCCGGTCCAGCGTCGCCTGGTCCAGGATGCCCTGCTCCAGGAGCATTTCCCCCAAGCGCATCCGGACCGCCATCCCCGCCTCCTGATCGCCTCTTCGATTCCCGGCGGGCAGGTCTTGACTACCAGCGCACCACTGCCCGCGTCCCGCCCTCCGGGCGGACGTCGAGGACCAGGTCCGCCCCCTGGGCGTTGAGCCACTTCAGGGCCAAGGGGAGGCCCAGCCCCGTGCCTCCGGGGCGGCCGCTCTCGAAGGGGCGGAGCATGCGCACCGCGGTGTCCTCGCCCAGCCCCGGGCCTTCGTCGAGGATGGAGATCCGTCGGGGCTCCACCCGCACCGACACCTTCCCCCCCAGGGGGGTGGCCTGGCAGGCGTTCTCCAGCAGGTTCACCAGGGCCTGGTGGAGGAGCTGCGCATCGGCCAGGGCCTCGCCCCGGCCTTCGAGGAGGAGCTGGCGCCCCTGGCTGACCGGTCGCCGCCTGAGCTCGGCGAGGGCCTGGGCCGCGGCCTCCTCGAGGCGGAGGGGCTGAAGCGTCGGGTCCAGGGGCCGGGCCCACTGGAGGAAGCGCTGGACCAGGCGATCGAGTTCGCCGGTCTCGGTCAGCAGGGCCTCGGCCGCTTCGGCGTGCCCCTCCCTCTGGAGCAGCTGGGCATGGCCCTTCAGGACGGCCAGCCCGTTCTTCAGCTGGTGGGCGACACCTGCGGTCATCTCGCCCAGCTCGGCGAAGCGTTCCCGGAGCTGGATGCGGCGCGCCTCAAGCTCGGCTTCGGTGACGTCCTCGAACTCCACCAGGGCCCCGATGCGGTCGGGGGCCTCGATACGCCTCAGACGCCAGCGCCGACCCGCGCCTTCGCAGCGCCAGGGGGGCCCTGGCTCCCGGGCGAGGGCGTCCAGGAGCCAGGGGAAGGGCTCCAGCACGAAGGCGGCCTCCAGGCCCACCACGCCGGGCCGAACCCCCAGCAGGGCCTGGCCGGGGCGGTTGAGGACCGCCACCCGCTGGCGCTGGTCCACCCAGAGGAGGCCGAAGGGCAGGGCGTCCACCAGGCGCTCCTGGACCGTGCGCAGCTCCCCGAGGGAGGCCGCCAGTTCCCCGCGTTCCCTCAGGCTGGTGGACACCGCCCCGAGCAGCACCGAGGCCGGATCCCCCTGGGGGCGGCGCCGCAGGCGCGTCCATCGGACGAGGGCCACCGCCAGGCCGAAGACCACGGCCGCCAGCGGGATGGCCATCGCGAAGCCGGCCAGGGCATGGAACTGGGGCTGCATCGGCCCCAGGGTATCTTAGGGGCATGGACAGGCAACCCATCTTCGTGGTGTCCGGTGGCTCCGGCGAGACGGCACTGAGGACCGTCCAGGCGGCCCTCACCCAGTTCGCCAAGGGAGAGGCTTCGGCCCTCGTCCGGCGCTTCCAGAACGTGCGCACCCAGGAGGATCTTGATCGGGTCCTGGAGATGGCCGCGGACAAGCGGGCCGTGATCGTGCATACCACCGTGTCCCGGGAGCTGCGGTTCTATCTGGCGGATCGCTGCGCCCAGCTCCGCCTGACCCAGGTGGACCTTTTCGGGAACCTGCTGGACACCCTGGCCCTCTATCTCCGGGAGCGCCCCGACGAGCGACCCGGCAGCTTCCATGCGGTGGGCGACAAGTATTTCCGGCGCATCGAGGCCATCGAGTACGCCCTCCGCTACGACGACGGTGCCGACATGACGGGGCTCGTGGACGCCGACATCGTCCTGGTGGGCATCAGCCGCACCAGCAAGACACCGCTCTCGATGTACCTGGCCATGGAGGGGCACAAGGTGATGAACGTCCCCCTGGTGCCGGGGGTGCCCCTTCCGCCGGAACTCGACCACATCCCCCAGGGGCGCATCGTCGGGTTGACCATCCAGGCGGACCGGCTCCAGGAGATCCGGGCCTACCGTCTGAAGCGCCTCGGAGCCTCGGGGACGGCCGACACCTACAGCGACATGGGCCACATCCTTGAGGAGCTGGGCTACGCGGACAGCGTGTTCCGGCAGCACCGCCGATGGCCCATCATTGATGTCACCGGTCGAAGCATCGAGGAGACCGCCGGCCTCGTCCTGGACCGTGTGTTCGGCAAGGAGCGGGGGGTCTGAGGTGGGTCCGGCCCGCTACAGTTCGTCCTCCAGCCGCTTGCAGATGGTCTTCAGCATCTTGATCCGGCCGAAGTACTTGTCCTCGCTCTCCACCAGGGTCCAGGGCGCGATCTCCGTGCTGGTCCGGTCCAGCATGTCGCAGACGGCCACCTCGTAGGCGGGCCACTTCTCGCGGTTCCTCCAGTCCTCATCGGTGATCTTGAAGCGCTTGAAGGGGGTGTCCTGCCGCTCCTGGAAGCGGCGGAGCTGTTCGTCGAGGCTGATGGAGAGCCAGAACTTCAGGAGGATGCTGCGGCTGCGGATGATCTGGTCCTCGAAATCGTTGATCTCGCTGTAGGCGCGCTGCCAGTCGGCCTCGGAGCAGAAGCCCTCCACCCGCTCCACCAGCACCCGGCCGTACCAGCTGCGGTCGAAGATGGCCACCTTGCCCCGGCGGGGCAGGTGCCGCCAGAAGCGCCAGAGGTAGGGCTGGGCCCGCTCCTCCTCCGTGGGCGCGGCGATGGGGTGGATGCGGTAGGTCCGGGCGTCCAGGGCCTGGGTGATGCGGCGGATGCCGCCCCCCTTGCCCGCGGCGTCCATGCCCTCGAAGGCCAGCACCACCGAGTGCTTGCGGAAGTTCCTGTGCCGGGTGAGGAGGTTGAGGCGGCCCTGCCAGGTGAGCAGCGCCTCCTCGTAGTCCTTCCTGTCCATCCGCTGGGTGAGGTCGAGGGCACGGAGCACGTTCATCGAGTCCAGGGCCGTCCGGGGCGCGGGCGGAATGGCGGGCGGTGCCGGTTCCGGGTGGTCCAGCCGCGTCCGGAGGCGCTCCAGGAGGGCCTTCCCGACCGCCAGCCGCTGGTAGTGGGGGTCGGTCGCCTCCACCACCGTCCAGGGCGCGTCGGCGGTGCTGGTGGCCCGGAGGGCCCGCTCCGAGACCTGGCGGAACGTGTCGTACATCCCGGCGTGTTCCCAGTCGGCCTCTGTCACCCGCCACCGGGTCTTGGGATCCTTCTCCAGCGCCTTGAGCCGCCTGCGCTGGGCGTCCTTCGGGAGGTGCATCCAGAACTTGAGCACCAGGGCGCCCTCCTGGATCAGCATCTGCTCGAACCGGGCGATCCGGGCCATGTCCTGGTCCAGCTCGGAGGTCTTCGAGCGGCCGTAGGCTCGTTCGAGGATGGGCCAGGTGTACCAGGAGCCGTCGAATATGCCGATCCTGCCCTTGGGCGGGAGCATGCGCCAGTAGCGCCACATGTGCGGCCGCTCCAGTTCCTCGTCCGAGGGGGCATCCAGGCCCATGGTCTGGATGTGGCGGGGATCCATCCACTCGTTGAGCGTGTTCACGGTCTCCCGCTTCCCGGAGGCGTCCACGCCCGCGATGAGGATGAGGACGGGGAAGGCCTTGGCAGCCGCCAGGTCGTACTGCGCGTCCAGCAGGGCCTCGCGGAGGACCGGCACCTCCTTGTCCCAGGTCTCCTTGGAAACCCTGTGGCCGAGTTCCGCGGATTCGAACATGGGCGCCTCCGGACTGGAGGGCCCAGTGTAGTCCCGGAACCGGGGATCAGTACTCGTTGGCGAGATCGCCCGCCCGCACCTGCTTCTCGAAGGGCTGGAACACCTCGGCGCCGGCGGACTGCGCGATCCACTCCGCCACGCGGATGCCGTCCACGGCGGCGCTGGTGATGCCGCCGGCGAAGCCCGCGCCCTCGCCGCAGGGATAGAGGCCGGGATGCGAGACAGACTGGCCGTCCTCGCCGCGCAGGAGCTGAATGGGGCTGCTGGTGCGGCTTTCGATGGCCAGGAGGATGGCCTCGCGGCTGGCGAAGCCGTGCAGCTTCCGGTCGAACACCGGCAGGGCGCCTGCCAACTGCTCCTGCACGCAATCCGGCAGACAGGTACGGAGGTCTGCGGCCACGGCGAAAGGTTTGAAAGTGGTGCGGGGCAGGCGGCCCGTGGCCCGGCCCTTCAGGAAGTCCTGCACGGCCATGGCCGGCGCACCGTAGGTCTCCCCGGTGGCGCGGTAGGCGGCCTGCTCCCAGCGGCGCTGGAAATACATGCCGCCCAGCAGGTGGTCGCTGCCAAAATCCGCCGCGTTCACCTTGGCCACGATGCCGGAATTCGCGAAGCCCGAGTCGCGCTTCTCGTGGCTCATGCCGTTCACGACCACCCCGCCGGGTTCGCTCGCGCACTGGATGACCTCGCCGCCGGGGCACATGCAGAAGCTGTAGGCGGCGCGGTTCAGGCCGAAGTTGCAGACCAGCTTGTAGTCCGCGGCGGGCAGGGAGGGATGCCCGGCGCTGGGGCCGTACTGGGCCCGGTCCACCAGATCCTGCGGATGCTCGATGCGCACGCCCATGGCGAAGGGCTTCTGCCGCATGGCCACGCCGTGGCGGTGGAGCATCTCGAACGTGTCCCGGGCGCTGTGGCCCGGCGCCAGCACCAGGGCGTCGCACGGAATCTCCTCGCCCGAGGCCAGCACCGCGGCCTGCACCCCGCCCGAGGCGTCGAAGCGCAGGTCCACCAAGCGGGCCTTGAACCTGTACCGTGCACCCCGGGCCTCGGCCTCCTTCCGGATGAGTACGGCGCAGCGCCGGATGACGTCCGTTCCGACATGGGGCTTGGCGAGGGTGAGGATGCGGGGGTTCGCACCGTAGCGCACGAAGGCTTCCAGGACGTAGCGCGTGGCGGGATGGCCGATGCGCGTGGTGAGCTTGCCGTCGCTGAAGGTGCCCGCGCCGCCTTCCCCGAACTGGGCGTTGGCTTCGGGATCCAGCACGGCGTCCTGCCAGAGGCCGGCGATGGCCTTCACTCGCTCGCCCATGGCGGGCCCACGCTCCAGAACGATGGGCTGGATGCCGTAGTCCAGGAGGCGGAGAGCACAGAAGGTGCCCGCCGGGCCCGAGCCCACCACCACCACCCGAGGCTTCCGGGGAGCGGGCGGCACGGTGTAGGGCATGGTCGGCGGCGCGGCTTCGAGCTTCAAGCCGCCGGGCAGGGCGCCGAGGGCGAGGGGCTGGTCCGTCTCGAAGCTGAGGGCCGCGAGGAAACGGATGGCGCCCTTGTGCCGGGCATCGAGGCTGCGCCGCTCCAGCATCACGGTCCGGTAGTCCACGGGCTTGCCGCCCAGGGTGTGGGCCAGGGGAACAGCCAGATCCAGGCCCTCCTCGCCCAGGTTCAGCGGCAGGTTGGAGAGCAGGTAGCGCATGGGCACCTCGGCGAAGGGAGCCCGGGCGGGCTCAAGGCCATGGGGCAGTTTATCCAGCCGAGGGATCTCCAGGGTTGTTGGTACACTTGGTGGTTTGGGGAAACGAGAGACCTCGATGAAGTACCACATCCAGACCCGGGGCTGCCAGAACGGGGCCCCCTCCGCGATCCGGCGAAGCCGGGGAGCGGGAGCGCCGCGCGGGGGGCGGCGCGATCGGGGGGTCGTCCCCTTCATCCAGCAGCGCCAGGACCGGGGCCAGCGATGAAGTACCACATCCAGACCTGGGGCTGCCAGATGAACGACCACGACGGCGAGAAGCTGTCGGGGCTGCTGTCGGCGGAGGGGTTCGAGGCCGTCCCCGAGGCCGGGGACGCCGATCTGGTGCTGTTGAACACCTGCTCCATCCGGGAGAAGGCGGTCCACAAGGTGTATTCGGAGCTGGGCCGGCTGCGGGAGGAGAAGCAGAGGAGGCCCCTGCTGGTGGGCGTGACGGGCTGCCTGGCCCAGCAGGAGCAGGAGGCCCTCTTCAAGCGGGCGCCGCACATTGACTTCGTGCTGGGCACCATGGCCCTGCGGCAGCTGCCGCGGCTGGTGGCCGAGGCCCAGGCCGGGAAGGCCCGGGTGATGGATACGGGCGAATACCCCGACAACCACCTCTTCCCGCCGTCCGTCGCCCGCCGCCGGGACACCGCCAAGGCATTGGTGACGATCATCGAGGGCTGCAACCACGCCTGCACCTACTGCATCGTGCCCACCACCCGCGGTTCCGAGCGCAGCCGGCCCTTCGCGGATGTGGTGGCCGAGGTGCGCGGCCTGGTGGAAACGGGCTACCGCGAGGTGGAACTCCTGGGCCAGAACGTGAACAGCTACGCCGGGGGCTGCTCCTTCGCGGAGCTGCTGGCGCGGGTCGCCGAGGTGGACGGCCTGGAGTGGATCCGCTTCACCACCAGCCATCCCATGAACTTCACCCGGGAGCTGGCGCGGGAGCTGGTGTCGAACTCCAAGGTGGCGCCCTTCCTGCACCTGCCCCTGCAGAGCGGCAGCGACCGCATCCTCAAGCGCATGCTCCGCGAGTACACCGTGGACCAGTACCTGGAGCGCTTGGGCTACCTGGGCGAGGGCCGGTCACGGATGGCGCTGAGCACCGATTTCATCGTGGGTTTCCCCGGCGAGACCGACGAGGACTTCGAGGCCACGCTGCGGGTGCTGGAGGTGGTGGGGTTCGATGCCTCCTTCAGCTTCATCTACTCGCCCAGGCCCGGAACGCCCTCCCTGCGGTTGAAGGACGACCTGCCCATGGCCGTGAAGTCCGAGCGGCTGGCCCGGCTCCAGCAGCGGCAGACGGAGCTCACGCTGGAGAGCCACCGGCGCTTCGTCGGCCGCGAGATTCCGGTCCGCATCGAGAGCCGGGGTGCCACGGAACAGGGCTGGTGGCTGGCCCGCAGTGGCGAGTGGAAGACCGTCCACCTGGCCGCAGGGCCCGGCCGCGAGCTGCCCTTCGGCGAACTGGTGCAGGCCCGCGTCACCCAGGCAAGTCCGCATTTCCTGGGGGCGGAGCTGGTGTAGCGCCTAGGAGGGCCGCACGGTGTAGCTCCAGGTCCGCGTCCCCCCGGGGGGCACCACCACGATGCCGGGCTTCTCCGTGAACTCGCCATCCCAGTCCGCGGGGCTCGCGAAGCCCTGCCAGGGTTCGAGGCAGAGAAAGGCGGGGCCCCGATCGGGTTTGGTCCAGATGCCGAGGTGGGGGAAGCCTTCCCAGCTGAACGTCAGGGCCGGGCCGCCTTCGGCCTCGAACCGGAGCGAGCGGCTGTGGAGGCGGTCGAAGATCAGGGCATCGGCCTCGAAGAGGACCTCGTGGAGAGCGAGTTCGCGGCCCCGGACGGGCGTGGGCCGGGCCTCCGTGTCGAGCAGCCCCGCCGGCGTCAGGCGGCGGACGGGCTCCGGCTCGGGTTCCGCGAAGACGACGCGGTGGGCGGCCTTGGGCAGGCCCGGCGCCAGGGGCCAGCGGAAGGCGGGATGGCCGCCCAGGCTGGCGGGCAAGGGCGCCGCGCCGGGGTTCTCCAGGATCAGGTCCGACCGGAGGCCGCCGTCCAGGAGGCGGAAGGCCACGCGCAGCCGGAAGGCGAAGGGATAGGCCGCCCGGGTGGCAGCGTCGTCGGCCAGCTCCAGGAGGCAGTGCGCCGGGCCCCGATCCAGCCAGGTGAAGGTCCGATCCCGGGCGAAGCCGTGCTTCGGGAGGGTGAAGGTCCCTCCCTGGTGCTTCAGGCAGTCCCCCCGGAGACAGCCCACGATGGGGAAGAGGATCGGAGCCCGGCGCGGCCAGAGGGGCCCGCCTTCCCAGAGCAGGTCCTGGCCCCGGAACCGGAGCGCCCGGAGTTCCGCCCCCGGGGAGGCCACCTCGACCTCCAGGTCCCCCGCTCGCATGCCGTGGATGTCCATGGCTCCAGCCTACGCCCGTCGTGCGGTTGTGGTAGATTGGCCCCTCCCCCTGGTCAGGCCATCCCGGAGCCAGCCATGTATTTTTCGGCGGACGTCATCGCGGCCACCCTCCACGCTCCCGCTGCGAACGTGGGCAGGCACTGGCCGCTCGTTGTCGAGGCCCTCGACGGGCTGAGGATCCTCGACCCGGCCACCGAGGCCGCGGCGATCGCCACCATCGGGACCGAAGGCTACACCTTCGCCCCCGAGCGGGAGGCCGGCACGGAGGGCTACTTCCGCCGGATGTACGAGTTCAAGCGCAGCCTGGGGAACACCGAGCCTGGGGATGGCGCGCGCTTCTGCGGCCGGGGTTTCCTGCCCATCCGGGGGCGCTCCCAGTACGCCCAGTTCGGCAAGCTCATTGGCGTGGATCTGGTGGAGCATCCGGAGTTGGCACTGGAGCCCGCCCACGCCGCGAAGATCCTGGCCTACGCCTTCATGCTCAAGGAGGTCCCCAAGGCCGCCCAGGCCGACGACTGGGTGAAGGTGCGGCGCCTGGTGGCGGGGAACCTGGAGGGCTGGAAACGCTTCAGCGCCATCCTGGGTTCCCTGCTCCGGGACCTGCCGGACCCGGCCTGAGCCCCGACCCCTCCAGGCGATCGGAGGCGCAGAACCGGACCCGGGCTGCCGCAAGTGTGCAAACACCGGCACCTTGTCCGACGGGGGGCCCGTCCCTGAGGCCCTCCAGGGAGCTGCGCGGGCTCCCTCCCCCAGGTCTGCATCCGGGATGCCCCGGGCATCCATGCAGGTGCCGCACACGCCGATGTCTCCTCCGCGGAGGACCAGGGCCTTGAGCATGCGCTCGAGGTTGGAGTCCCCTCCGGCGCCTTCCGGTCGCGCCAGGCGCAGCCCGTTGTAGCTGCGCTCGGTGCCATGGGGGGGATCGTTGAGGATGAAGGGGAGCCGGCTCACGGGGACCTCGCGGCATCCCCCATCCTGGGCCACGTTGCGCATCCAGCCGGCTGGAGCGTCGGGGGCCAGGACACCCATCCGGGCATTGATCACTTGAGCCTCGACTGCCGGGGGCGGATCATGGGGATGGTGTCCTGCGGAGGGTCCATGTCCGAGTGCGTCATCCCCACCCTCACCACGCTCGACGTGGTGCAATCCAAGTCGGTGCTGCCTCCGGGCTACAAGGCGGATCTGGCCAACCTCAAGGCGCTCGACCTGACCCTGCCCATGACGGAACTGCTCCGCCGGACCACAAGCCGCCTCCCCCAGGACGTGATTGACGCCCTCGTGAAGGGCCGTGACGCCGAGGAGGAGGGCAGCCGCGCCTTCAACACCCTCAACGACATGGTGCGCAACATCATCCTCGCGGACGGGCACGTCACGCCGCTTTGCCAGGACACCGGCTCCATCATCGTGTGGGTGCGCCATCCCTACGGCCTGAGCCAGCGGACGGCCAAGCAGCAGATCCGCGCCGCGGTCGTGGAGGCCACCAAGCGCTCCTGGCTGCGCCCCAACTGCGTGGAATCCCTCAGCGGCAAGAACACCGGCACGAACATGGATCCCTTCCACGAGCACCACCCGGCCATCCACTTCGAGGAGTGGGACAAGCCGGAGGTGGAGATTTCCGTCATGCAGAAGGGCGGCGGCTGCGAGAACGTGGGCGCCCAGTACCGCCTGCCGGATGCCGCCATCGGCGCGGGCCGCGACATCAAGGGCGTGCGCAAGTGCGTCATCGACGCCGTGGTGAAGGCCCAGGGCCAGGGCTGCGCTCCCGGCATCCTCGGCGTGGCCATCGGGGGCGACCGCGTCACCGGCTACGAGAAGAGCAAGGAGCTCATCATGCGGAAGCTCGGGACCCCCAATCCCGATCCGAAGATGGACGCCTTCGAGAAGGAGATCACCCAGGATCTCAACACCCTGGGCATTGGTCCCATGGGCTACGGCGGGAACACCACGGTGCTGGGCGTCATGGTGGAGGAGATGTACCGCCACCCCGCCAGCTTCTACGTGAGCATCAGCTACATGTGCTGGAGCAGCCGGCGCGGCACGCTGACCTTCAAGACCAACGGCGAAGTGTCCTTCGACTGAGGCCCCCCATGATCCGTCTCACCACCCCCATCTCCGAGGACCAGATCCGCCAGCTCAAGGTCGGCGACGAGGTGCTGCTCAACGGCCGCGTCGTCCTCAGCCGCGACATGGGCCACAAGTACATGAAGGAGCAGAAGCCCGAGTGGCTGAAGCCCCTCCTCGAGAACATGGTCATCTACCACTGCGGCCCGGTGGTGAAGAAGCACGAGGATGGCCACTACAGCTTCGTGGCCGCGGGTCCCACCACCTCCATCCGCGAGGAACCCTACCAGGCCGAGGTCATCGAGACCTACAAGGTCCGCGGCGTCATCGGCAAGGGCGGCATGGGCAAGAAGACCAGCGAGGGCCTCCAGAAGACCGGGGCCGTCTACCTCCACGCCACCGGCGGCGCGGGCAGCCTCCTGGCCGAGCGCTGCAAGCGCGTGGTGGATGTGAAGATGCTGGAGGAGTTCGGCAGCCCCGAGGCCTTCTGGATCATCGAGGTGGAGGACTTCCCCTTGGTGGTCACCATGGACAGCCACGGCGGCAGCCTCCACGAGATCGTGCTCCAGCAGAGCCAGGAGCGCGCCAAGGCCCTCATGGGATGACGTTCCCCGGGGGTCCCCCTCGCGACGCATGCGTCGCGAGGATCGAGCGTCGTGCCGCGCACACACCCCCGGAACCCCCGCGCCGTGTCCTGGCCTGAGCCAGTCCTCGGCTTGCCCAGAATCGACGTCTGGAGGCCGTCTCTCCCGCGATAGGCTGGGGGGATGGGTCAGACCTACCTCCAGCTCCGCCTCGACCTGGCCTCGGCCCTCTCGGGCTTCCTGGATCCCGTCGAGGCGCATGCGGAAAGCAGCCGCTGGTTCGAGGAGGGGCTCGGCAAGTCCCGGAGCTGGGTGGCGGCGCACGGCGACGAGCCGGTGCCCGAGGAGGTGCGCCGTCAGGTGAGCGGGTGGGTGCGGCGCCGCCGGACGGGGGAGCCCTGGGCCTACCTCCTCGGGTGGAGTCTTTTCCGGGGGCGGCGGTTCAGGGTGACTCCGGAGACCTTGATTCCCCGTCCGGAGACCGAGCTGCTGGTGGAGGCCGCGCTGGACGTGGGCGCCCGCCTGGGGGTGGACCGCTGCGTGGATGTGGGGACCGGCAGCGGCATCGTCGCGGTCAGCCTGGCCCTGGAGACGGCCTGGTCCGTGGCGGCCTCGGACGTCAGCGCCGGCGCCCTGGCGGTGGCGCAGGGGAATGCCGAGGCCCTGGGGGCTGCCGTGGCCTTCCACGAAGGCAGCCTCCTGGAGCCTGTGCCCGATCCTGTGGGCCTGGTGGTGGCGAACCTGCCTTACGTGGATCCGGAGGATGGGCCCACCCTCCAGCGGGAGTTGGCCTTCGAGCCCGCCTCGGCCCTGTTCGCCCCGGACCGGGGCCTGCAGCTCACGACAGGCCTCCTGGCCCAGGCCCGGGAGCGGGGCGCGCCGGCCTGCCTCCTGGAGATCGGGGCCGGCCAGGGGGGCGAACTCTGCCGCCGGGCCCTGGGGATGGGCTGGCCCCGGGCCCGGGTCCACCAGGATGCAGCCGGCCACGACCGGGTGCTCATCGTCCTTTGAGCTTTTGGCATCCTCCTCGCCCTTCCCAGGCGTGGAGGGATGCCATGCGGAAAATGCTGCCTATTGCCCTGGTCCTGATGGGGGTCGGCTGCTCCCTTCCCGTACGGCATAATCCGAACCTCCTCCGCAAGCCCGCCATCCCCTATGTGGAGGAGCCTCCGGCCCCTCAGGCCTTGAGCGAGGGCAGCCTCTGGCGGGACCGGACCCTGGTGGGGGACCTCCGGGCCGCCCATGTGAACGACCTGGTGACCATCCGGATCGCGGAGAGCACCAACGCCATCAGCACGGCGGATGTCAGCACCAAGCGGGCCGGCACCAACAGCCTGAACGCGCCCGTCCTGTTCGGTGCCCTGGCCCACTTCGGCATCGGCACCGGCGGCAGCGGCACCCGGAGCACCGCCAACACGAACCAGTACGCCGGGAACGGCACCACCGGGCGCAGTGCGACCTTCACCACCACCGTCACGGCCCGGGTGGTGAAGGTGCTGAACAACGGGAACCTCATCTTCGAGGGATTCCGGGACATCCAGCTGAACAACGAGACGCAGCGGCTCTATGTGGCGGGCATGCTGGACCCTCACATGCTCGACAGCACCAACTCCATCAGCTCCGGCCAGGTGGCCGAGCTCCGCATCGGCTACGGCGGCGCGGGCGTGGTGGACGAGACGCTGAAGCCCGGCTACATCAGCCGCCTGCTCAACTACATCTGGCCGTTCTAGGAGCTTCCGATGCGTCTTGCCGCGTTGTTCCTCGCATCCATGGCCCTCCTGGGCGCCGACGCCCTCCCGACGGCCAAGCCGGTGGAGGTCCGCCTCAAGGACCTGGCCCAGCTCCAGGGGGTCCGGGCCAACCAGCTGCTGGGCTACGGAATGGTGGTGGGCCTCGACAACACGGGCGACCAGAACCAGACCCAGTTCACCGTCCAATCCCTGACCAACCTCATGTCCCGCCAGGGCCTCACCATCAATCCCTCCTCCGTGAAGGTGAAGAACGTGGCGGCCGTGATGGTGACCGCGGAACTGCCACCCTTCGCCCGGGCGGGCTCCCGCATTGATGTCACCGTGTCGAGCACCGGGGATGCGAAGTCCCTGGCCGGTGGCGTGCTGCTGATGACGCCCCTCCAGGGGGCCGATGGGCAGACCTACGCCGTGGCCCAGGGCCCGCTGGTGGTCGGGGGCTTCTCCGCATCGGCGGGGGGGGGCTCGGTCACGAAGAACAACCCCAATGTCGGCCGGGTGCCCGATGGTGCGCTCATCGAGCGGGAGATCGGTGGGGACTTCAACACCCGTCCCACCCTCCGGTACGACCTCGATCACGAGGACTTCACCACCGCCATGCGGGTGGTTGACGCCATCAACCAGGACCTGGGCGAGAAGGCGGCCCATCCCCTGGACGCACGCACCGTTGACATCCAGATCCCCAAGGCCTACCAGGGCCACGCCGTGGAGTTGGTGGCCCACCTGGAGAACCTGCCCATCGCACTCCAGCCCGTCGCCCGGGTCGTCGTGAACGAACGGACCGGCACCGTGGTCATGGGGGCCGATGTGAGGATCGGTGCCGTGAGCATCGTCCAGGGTGGCCTCAGCATCGTGGTCACCTCCACGCCGCTGGTGAGCCAGCCCGCGCCTTTAAGCCTGGGCAAGACGGCGACCGCCACCAAGACGACCATCAACGTCGCCGAGGCCAAACCCAAGAGCCTGACTGTGGAATCCGGCGTGAGTGTGGGCAAGCTGGCCGAGACGCTGAACGGCATGGGGGTCACATCCCAGGACCTGGTGGCGATCCTCCAGGCCATCAAGGAGGCCGGCGCCCTCCCGGCCGAGTTGAGGGTCCTGTGAGCGCCTCCCTCTCGGCAGCCACGCCCGATGCCGTGGCCCTGGTCCAGGGCACCGCGTCCCTGCCCGCTCCCAAGAACAAGACGCTTGAAGCCGCACGCCAGTTCGAGGGACTGCTCATGAGCCTGGTGTTCGAGTCCATGCGGAAGACCATTGAACCTTCCGGGCTCTTCGGGGGCTCGGCGTCCACCCGGTCCACCTACGACTACCTGCTCGACCAGGCCGTGGCGGACAAGGCGGCGGGTTCGGGGCACGGCTGGGGCCTGGCAAACTGCATCGCCGCCTCCTGGTCCCGCGGTCCGGCCAGGAAACCGGCCTCCAAGGGCTGAAGATTCCGGGCAAACTGCCGATATACAGGGGGTCGAGGTGAACATGCGCATCAGCGGCAAGACCGGCAGCGTCAGCGGGACCGGGAGCTCAAGCGGCCCCCGGGCCGCCGCGACGCCTGCTCCGGCCGCCTCCCCCGCGTCCGACGCCCTCCAGGTGTCCTCCTCCGCCCAGCTCATGGCCGTGGCCCAGGAGGTCCTGGCGGTGACGCCGGACATCCGGACCGAGCGGGTGGAGGCCCTCAAGAGCCAACTGGATGCGGATGCCTACCACCCCGACGGAGAGGCCGTGGCCGAAGGGATCCTGCGAGAGCATCTCAGTGATGCTGCGGGCAGGCTCTGAGGTCCCCGTCGTGAGGTGAATGCTCACGCCCTTGATCCAGCGCCAGGTGCTCCAGACCGTTGCGGTCGAGGCGGTTCGCGCCTCTGCGGACGGGGCTGCCCAGGTGCAGCAGGAGCAGGCCCGCCGCCAGAGCTTCGACGCCCGGCTGGCGGAGGCCCGGGCGGATGTGAATGATGTGGAGGCCTCGGACGCCCTGCGGCTCACCGATCGGGAAGGGCGGCGCCATGCCCCGGGACAGGGTGCCGGTACCAGTTCCGGGGAGGAGGGCGCGAGCGAGGCCGATGTCCCGGCAGAGGGTGCCCGCCCCCACCTGGACCTGTTGGCCTGAGGTTTGCTCCAGGATCCGGGAGGAGCCTCTCGATGCTGCACGCCCTGCCCGACCTCCTGGATGCCCTTGAGCACCGCCTGGTGGCGGGCGAGGACCCCGCGGGCCTGCTGGCCTCCATCCGATGGTCCGAGCTGGTGGGGTGGCCCGAGGATCTCGAGGGGGCGCGGGCGCTCCAGCGGCGGGTGGTCTCCCTCCAGACCCTCGTCCAGGGCCTGCAGGCGCCCCTCCGGGCCACCCTCATGGTCCTGGCCGGCGGAACGCCCTACGGGCGGGATGGACGGCAGGCGGGGGCCGCGGCCCTGGCTCCCCAGCTCAGCGATCGCGTCTAGGGAGGATGCCATGCCCGGACTCAATGCAGGCCTCTACGTCGGACTCAGCGGCATCCAGGCTCAGCAGGCCGCCCTCAACGTCGTGGGCAACAACATCTCCAACGTCAACACGCCCGGGTACTCCCGGCAGCAGGCGGACCTCACCACCAATCAGGCGCTGGAGAGCGCCGGTGTGTTCTACGGCACCGGCGTCACCCTGAGCGCCGTCCAGGGGGTTCGGGACCAGTTCCTCGACCTCCAGCTCTACCGGCAGACGGCCCTGTCCAGTGGGGCCCAGGCCCGGTACACGGCCCTCAATGCCATCTCGCCCACCCTGGCCGATTCCAGCACCACGGGCCTCGCCGCCCAGATCCAGTCCTTTTTCCAGGGCTTCCAGGACCTGGCCGCGCGGCCGGAGGACACCTCCCTGCGGACCAACCTGGTCGGCCAGGCGCAGAACATGATCTCCACCATGCAGTCCCAGTACCAGATGCTCACCGGCCAGCAGGCCACCGCCGACCAGGGCGTCCAGAGTCTCGTGGGACAGATCAACACGCTGACGGCCCAGATCGCCCAGCTCAACACCGTCGTGTCCTCCGAGACCTCGCCCAGCTCCCGCAACGACGCGCGGGACCAGCGCGATGCCCTCACCACGCAGCTGGCCCAGCTGGTGGGCATCAACGTCAACCAGGACTCGAACGGTCAGTACCAGATCACCCTGGATTCCGGCGG
Source organism: Holophagaceae bacterium (assembly GCA_027451045.1). Classification (GTDB taxonomy): domain Bacteria; phylum Acidobacteriota; class Holophagae; order Holophagales; family Holophagaceae; genus Geothrix. The sequence continues at coordinate 19,388 of DAIDKC010000151.1, forward strand.
AGCCGTGCTGGTCAGCGGCAGCACCCAGTACCAGATGACGGCTTCGAGCACCAGCGCCACCACCGGCTTCCACCTCGTGCAGGTGAACGAGGGCGGCACGACGGTGGACGTCACCTCTTCCATCCGGAACGGCACGCTCGGCGCCCAGCTGGACCTCCGGGACGACGTCTATGCCGGATACGAGAACCAGCTGAACCAGCTCGCCGCAGGGATCGCAAGCCAGGTGAACCTCCAGCACCAGCAGGGCTACGCGCTCGACGGGACCACCACCGGACTGAACTTCTTCACCGGCGATCCCACGACGGGCCTCCCGCCCGGCGCCACCTCCGCCAACAGCTACCAGGGCGCGGTGATGAACCTCTCCGTCAACTCGGCGATCGTGAACGATCCCTCCCTGATCGCCGCCGCGGGTGCCCTGGCCACGCCCGGTGACAACACCAACGCGAATGCCCTGGCCAACCTCCAGTTCACGGGAGGATCCAATGCCGCGGGGCTCGTGCTGGGCTCCCCGTTCAGCACCGTGGTGAGCAGCTTCGTCAGCAAGGTCGGGACCGACACCCAGAGCTGGAACGTCCAGAGCACCACCCAGCAGAACCTGGTGACCGCGCTCCAGTCCCAGCGGGACAGCGTGTCGGGGGTGGACCTGAACGAGGAGGCGGCCTCCCTCATGACCCTTCAGCAGGGGTACCAGGCCTCCACGCGCTTCCTGTCGGTGATCAACCAGCTGATGAACCAGCTCGTCACAACTCTGGGCCAGTAGCCGACCAGAAAGGACACGCCATGTCCATTCGCATGCCTCTCAGCATCCAGACGCGCCAGATGCTCCTCGGCCTCCAGCAGACCCAGGATCGCATCGCGCAGAACACCCAGCGCATCAGTTCGGGGCAGCGCATCACCAATCCCGGCGACGATCCTGCCGGGTCGGCCCTGATCCTGGACCTCGGGACGTCCCTCGGGACCAACACCCAGTTCCAGTCCCAGGCAGCCTCGGCGCTCTCCTTCCTCCAGAGTACGGACACCGCCCTAGGATCCGTGACCAGCGACCTGACCCAGCTGCTCCAGATCGGCCAGCAGGGCCTGAGCGATACCACCGGCTCGACCGGACGGGCGGCCCTCGCCTCCACGGTGGACGGGCTCCGGAGCAACCTGCTCGATCTCGCAAACACCCAGATCCAGGGCAAGTTCATCTTCGCCGGGACGAAGACCACCAATGCGACCAACACTCCCCCCTTCGCCCTCACGGCCACCGGGGCCACCTACGCGGGGGACTCGAATACCATCAACCTCGGCATCTCCCAGACGGCCCAGGTGGGCATGAACGTCCCTGGCGACACCGTGTTCTTCGGATCGGGCGGGGCCGGTTCCTCCACGGATGTCTTCAAGGCCGTGACCGATCTCCAGACGGGCCTGAGCACGAACAACACCACGCTGATCCAGCAGGGGTACGACAACCTCCAGAATGCCCTCACCAACGTCACCCAGGCGCAGACGGATGTCGGCGGCCGCGAGTCCCGCCTGAACGATCTCCAGAACATCCTGTCGGCCCAGAGCCTGAGCCTCCAGAACATGCAGAACGCGGTGCAGGATACGAACTACCCCGCCACCATCACCCAGTTCACGAGCGACCAGACGGTCCAGAACGCCACCCTGAACGCCCTGGGTAAGCTCAACCAGCCCAATCTGTTCAACTACCTGGGCTGAACGGCGTCCAGGGCCGTCAGGGGGAGCCACCAGTGGTGCTCCTGGCCCCCAAGCAGGAACCCCCCCGCAGCGGGCACCAGGCCCCCGCTGTCCCCCGGCGCGGTCAGGTCCGCCGGAGGCGCCAGACGGGGCCAGAGGGTGGACCAGGCGTAGCCATCCATGGCGCTGCTGCCGGGCTTCCAGCGGTAGAGGCGGGCGAGCCCCGCCTGGAGGTAGGGCTGCCAGACCGCCTGGGCCGTGGGGACCGGAGCTGCCGGCGTGGATGCAGGCTGGGGAGGGAGCGGAACGGCGGCAGGCACCGGCGGAAGGGGCTCAGGCAGGGCAGGCGCGGCCGGGGGCGGAGCGGGGGCGAAGGTCGGCGCCACCGGAACGAACCAGAGGCGACCTTCCGCATCGGCCCCCAGGAGGTGGAGCAGGGCTGCGTCCTGCGCATGGGGCCCCGAGAGCAGGGGGCTCAGAGGCTGGGGTGTCCAGGTGCTGCCATCGGGGCCGAGGCACAGGAGTTGGCCGGGTTCCGGCTGCCACCACACCTGCCCGCCGGCATCCGCGAGCACCGCCTCGCCGGGTGCGAATCCGAGGGGAGAGGGCGCAGGAGCCTGCTGGAGGCTCCAGGCCCCGGCCCGGTAGATCCCGATGCCCCCGGGATAGGCGGCGACCAGGTCCCCGCCCCCGATCGCCAGGAGGGCCGAGATTCCCGTAACCCCTGGAGGCAGGGAGACCTGGGTTGAGTGGGTCGAGGCCGGGAACCCCCGGTGCGCGTCCATCAGGGCGAGTGCCTGGATCGGGCTCCCATCTCCGTAGAGGTAGGCGCTGCGGCCCCCGCGGGACAGGGCCAGCCGGGACCCGGCGCCCCGGTAGCACCAGAGCTGCCTGGCGTGGACGAGATCCCAGGCCACCAGCATGGCCGGCGTGGTCTGGTCATGGGTCCGGTACAGCAGGAGCAGGCATCTGCCGGGGATCCACGCTGCATCCTCCAGTTCGGCGAAGGCGAAATCATTGGCGGGCACGTTGCCAGGGCACGCCAGGTCCAGGGTGGCCTGGGACGTTCCCCCCTGGAAGAGGAAGACCTGCTGCCGGCCGGACTGGGAGAGCAGCTGGGCCACCACGGCTCCGCCGGGGAGGGGCGCCGCCCAGTCGAGTGCGCGGATGGGAATCTCATCGGGATGGTACTGGAACTCCGTCCAGGCTCCCCGCTGGGCCACCTGGAAGGGGGTCTGTTCCCTGGAGACCGGCATCGGGGAGGAGGGCCTGCGCTCGAGGGCCCACAGGGCCAGGAGAACCGCCAGGGCGAGGGCGGCGACCAGCATCACGCGCTTCATCGGTCGGCTCCCGACAGCTCGAGATGGTGTTCAAGCGCCGCCATGGCCCTCGCCCGATGGGCTTCGCCCCGGGCCATTTTCATCGCACGGGAGCCTCCTTTCCGCTGGGTGTCACGCGGCATGGTTTCCTCCTCCAGTGGGGGCAGCAGTCCGATCATGGCATTGGTGGGGCCGAAATCTTCGGATGCGGCGTGGGCCAGATAGTGCAGCAGCGATCCCGTCATCGTCTCCCGGGGGAAGGGACGGGGCGGGAGGCCACGGACCCAGCGATCCATCGCGAAGGCGGCGGCCAGTCCCGAGGCGGCGGATTCGAGGTAGCCATCCACGCCTGAGACCTGACCCGCGATCCACAGGCCCGGAATGGATTTGACAGCAGATGTCGCATCGAGCACAACGGGAGCCTGGATGTAGGAGTTCCTGTGGATGCTCCCGTACCGGGCGAACTCAGCCTTCTCGAGGGCCGGTATCAGCCGGAAGACTTCCTTCTGGGCCCCGTGGCGGAGGCGCGTCTGGAAGCCGACCATGTTGAAGTGGTCACCTGCCAGGGAGTCCTGGCGGAGCTGGACCACGGCATGGGGCCATCTTCCCGTCCGGGGATCGTCCAGGCCGACGGGTTTCATCGGACCATGGCGCAGCGTTTCCCGCCCCCGGTCGGCCATGACCTCGATGGGCAGGCAGGCCTCGAAGAAGGCCGCGTCCACATCCTCGAGAGGCACCCTTTCGGCTTCGAGCAGGGCATCCAGGAAATGGTCGTACTGCTCGCGGTCCAGAGGGCAGTTGATGAAGTCGGCGGTGCCCTTGTCGTACCGGGAGGCCATCCAGGCGATGTCCATGTTGATCGAGCCGCGTTCGACGATGGGGGCGATGGCGTCGTAGAAGTGCAGGGTCCCTTTCCCAGTGGCCCGGGCGAGCCACTCGGCCATGGGAGCTGCCGTGAGGGGGCCGGTGGCGATCAGCGTGGGCTGTCCCAGGTCAGGCGCCTCGACGCAAGCGGTCTCCCACAGGAGCGCGGGATGGGCGCGGAGGGCGCGGGTGACGGCCTCGGAGAAGCCGTTCCGGTCTACCGCGAGACTCGCCCCCGCGGGAACGCGGGTGGCTTCCGCGCAGCGGAGGATGAGGGAATCCATCCGACGCATCTCGGCTTTCAGGATGCCCGTCGCGGAGACGGGGTCGTCGCTCTTGAAGGAGTTGGAACAGACCAGCTCCGCAGCGCGATCTCCGGCATGGACCGTGGTCATCTGCACGGGGCGCATTTCCGTGAGGCGCACCCGGTGTCCCCGTGAGAGCAGTTGCCAGGCTGCTTCCGAGCCGGCCAGCCCGGCGCCGATGATGTGGATCACGCCCACCCCCTCGATGCGCGATTCTATAGCTGGCGCCCCTGAACCGGGCCGGGGAGGATCCCGGGGGATGACGCTTTGAATTTTTCCGCTTGCAAAGCAGGTGAGATGAGGTAGTCTGGATGTCCTGCGCAGTTGAGGCTGCGAGGTAAGGCAGGCGAGGCCTGCGGGCGTCTTTGAAAACCGGATAGGAGAATAGGAAGCCTTTGAGGGTCTTCGGTGCTGTTCGAGTGACGGTGCCGGGGATCAGAGATAACGACCAGAACGTTGGCCTCGGGGACGGAAGTTTTCGAGGTTTAAGAGTTCAGGAATATTAAACTTGAGAGTTTGATCCTGGCTCAGAATGAACGCTGGCGGCGTGCCTAACACATGCAAGTCGGATGTGCCGCAAGGTGCATGGCAGACGGGTGAGTAACGCGTGGGGAACCTACCTCTTTGTGGGGAATAACGCTCCGAAAGGAGTGGTAATACCGCATGAGACCTTCAGCTGGGATGCTGGAGGTGAAACCCGGGGACCGGTAACGGCCTGGGGCAAGGAGAGGGTCCTGCGTCTGATTAGCTAGTTGGCGGGGTAATGGCCCACCAAGGCAACGATCAGTAGCCGGCCTGAGAGGGTGATCGGCCACACTGGAACTGAGACACGGTCCAGACTCCTACGGGAGGCAGCAGTGGGGAATTTTGCGCAATGGACGAGAGTCTGACGCAGCAACGCCGCGTGGGTGATGAAGGTCTTCGGACTGTAAAACCCTGTCGTCAGGGACGAAGGTGCGGGGGTGAATAGCCCTTGTGCTTGACGGTACCTGGAGAGGAAGCCCCGGCTAACTCTGTGCCAGCAGCCGCGGTAATACAGAGGGGGCAAGCGTTATTCGGAATTATTGGGCGTAAAGGGCGCGTAGGCGGTTTTTTAAGTCAGATGTGTAATCCCCGGGCTTAACCTGGGAACTGCATCTGAGACTGGAAGGCTAGAGTACTGGAGAGGGTGGTGGAATTCCTCGTGTAGCGGTGAAATGCGTAGAGATGAGGAGGAACACCAGTGGCGAAGGCGGCCACCTGGACAGTAACTGACGCTGAGGCGCGAAAGTGTGGGTAGCAAACAGGATTAGATACCCTGGTAGTCCACGCTGTAAACGATGAACACTTGGTGTGGAGGGAGTTGACCCCTTCCGTGCCGGAGCTAACGCGTTAAGTGTTCCGCCTGGGGAGTACGGTCGCAAGGCTGAAACTCAAAGGAATTGACGGGGGCCCGCACAAGCGGTGGAGCATGTGGTTTAATTCGACGCAACGCGAAGAACCTTACCTGGGCTTGAACTGCATTGGACCGGTCTAGAGATAGGCCTTTCAGCAATGACTGATGCAGAGGTGCTGCATGGCTGTCGTCAGCTCGTGTCGTGAGATGTTGGGTTAAGTCCCGCAACGAGCGCAACCCTTACCCGTAGTTGCCAGCACGCAAGGTGGGAACTCTACGGGGACTGCCCGGGTTAACCGGGAGGAAGGTGGGGATGATGTCAAGTCCTCATGGCCCTTATGTCCAGGGCTACACACGTGCTACAATGGGCGATACAAACCGTTGCAAAGTCGCGAGATGGAGCTAATCGGAGAAAGTCGTCCTCAGTTCGGATTGCAGTCTGCAACTCGACTGCATGAAGGTGGAATCGCTAGTAATCGTGTATCAGAATGATACGGTGAATACGTTCCCGGGCCTTGTACACACCGCCCGTCACATCACGAAAGCCGGGAGCACTTGAAGAGGGTGAGGTAACCGAAAGGGGCCAGCTCTCAATGGTGAACTTGGTGATTGGGGTGAAGTCGTAACAAGGTAGCTGTAGGAGAACCTGTGGCTGGATCACCTCCTTTCTAAGGAGAGCCG
>DAIDKC010000152.1 GCA_027451045.1 Holophagaceae bacterium
CACCCCACCAGGATGGCGGGCACGCCCATCCAGACATGCTGCCAGGTGCGGTTCTCCAGACCCCCCATGAGCCAGAAGAGGATCTGGGCGTTCACCTCGAAGCGGCCGGCGGTGAGGGCCAGGATGAAGCTGGTGCCCGCCCCCAGGAGGGCGTTCAGCGCCACCCCCGAGAGGAGGAGGCGCTCGGGGCTGGCGCCACGCTCCGCCAGGAGCACCACGGTGCCCGTGGCCGCCAGGGCGCCCAGCACCGAGGCGACGGGCAGGGTCCAGATGGAGGCCGCAGCCACTCCCAGGGCGGGCGAGAAGGCCAGCACCGCCACCGCCCCCAGGGCCCCGCCGCTGCTCACCCCCAGGAGGCCGGGATCCGCCAGGGGGTTGCGGAAGAAGGCCTGCATCACCACGCCGCTGGCGGCCAGGGCCGCTCCCACGGCCAGGCCGACCAGGGTGCGGGGCAGTCGGAGGTCCCACACCACCGTGCGGGTCAGGTCATCGCCCCGTCCCCGCAGGGCCTCCAGCACCTGGGGGAAGGAGAGCCGCAGGTCCCCGAAGGCCAGGGAGGCCAGGACAGCCCCGGCCAGCAGGAGGCCCAGCAGGAGGAGGACCAGCCTCGGCCTCACCGGAAGCGCCGGGGATGGAGGGCCCGGGCCAGGGCCTCGTAGGCGTCTATGCGGTGCTGGGACACGCTGGAGAGCAGGGCCTCCGGCAGGCGCACCACGCGTCCGGCCCGGAACGCGGGCAGCAGGCGGTAGGCCGGGATCTGGCCCAGGCGGGCCAGGATGTCCGGCTCGTCATCCGCCACCAGCACTTCGGGATTCCAGGCCAGCATGCGCTCGGCGGGCGTGGGCTGGTGGCCCCGCAGGCCCGCCTCGGCAGCCACATTGATGGCCCCGGCGTGGTCGCAGAGATCCTGGAAGGTGGTGCCGGCGCCCGCGGTGTAGGGGTAGAGGCTGGCGGCCAGCACCCGCACGGGATGGACGCCCTGGAGCCGCTTCGCCAGGGCCGCCACCCGGGCTCGGCACTGGGTGATCAGGGCCGCGGCCTGGGCCTGCCGCCCCAGGGCCTGCCCGAGGGTGCGCAGGTCGGCATAGACATCGTCCAGCGTGTCGAAGCGGTCGAACACCAGCAGCTGGACTCCGGCCCGCCGCAGCAGGGCCAGGGTCTCGGGGCGCGTGTAGCTGGTGGCCAGCACCAGGTCCGGGTGGAAGGCGAGGACACTTTCCGCGTCGCTGTCCTTCAGGGAGGGATAGGCCCGGGCCTGGGCGGCCACGGGGCTGTAGCGCGGGTCCCGGGCCAGGTTGCTGAGGGCGGCGACCTGGCCCGGAGCCGCGAGGGCCAGCAGCAGCTCGTCCGTCCCCACCGCCTGGCTCACCACGCGGCGGGGGGCCGCGGCAAGGGGAAGGAGCGCCAGGAACAGGAGGAGGAGCAGCCGCGGACGGGGCATCAGAACCTCCAGGTGGCGGACAAGGTCCAGCGGGGGAAGGGCGCCGGGAAGCCGTAGACCAGGGCCGCGTCGCCGTTGCCATCGTAGCGGCCCGAGAGCCAGTCCTGCACCGACTGGCGGGGCTGGAGCAGGTGCTCGCCCCGCAGGGCTACGGTGACCCCCCGTCCCAGGGCCCGGGATAGGCCCATGGCCAGGTCCCGGTAGGCCCTCCCGGGCGCGACCACGGCGTAGGTGGTGTCGCTCAGGTCGTAGCGCGGCCCCACCCGGGCGAAGCGGACATCGGCCCGCCAACCCTCGGACTGGACGAAGGCGCGGAAGGCCCCGGTGAAGAAGGGGTGCCGCAGGATCGCCGTATCGGAGGCGCTGCCGAAGGGCGTCCCGGGCGTCCCGAGATCGCGGGTCTCCTGGCTGCGCAGGGTCAGGTCCCAGCCGTAGGCGACATCGCCCCCGCCCCGCCAGCCCAGGGCCCCCTCGATCCCCTGGGCGCGGAGGGCGCCCTGGTTGGCATAGTGGGACGTGAAGAGGGGCGGGAAGGAGAAGCTGGTGTCGAAGACGTAGGCCAGCAGGCTCTCGACGCGGGTGCGCTGGGCCTCCAGGCGGTACTCCCAGTGCCCGGCGAAGCGGCCCGTGGCCCCCGCCTGGAGCGTGCGGCTCCGTTCCGGCAGAATCGGGTAGGCCTTGCCATCCTGGGCCTCCGCCTGGGCGTTCAGGGCGAACTCCACCGTATTGGGCATCCGGAATCCCTGGCCGGCACTGGCATAGAGGCGGAGGGCCGGAGACAGCCGCCAGTTCAGGCCGGTGCTCCAGGTGCCCGCCTCGGCGCTTCCCGCGCGGGTCCGCACGCCGGTGTCCAGGCGCGTGAGGTCGCGGTGGGCCCCGTCCCGCCGGACGCCCGCCACCCAGTCCAGGCCCCGGGCCAGGCTCCAGCGCATCTCGAGGGCCCCTGCCAGATCATGGCCCACCCCGCGGTAGGGAACCGGGGCATAGGTATTCGGGTCGTAATAGTTGGAGGCATGGGCCGTGTCCACGCGTCCCTCGGCCCGGCCCGAGAGGCGGAAACCCGGCTTCGGCGTCCAGGTCAGGGTGAGCTGCTCCTCCACCCGCCGGAAGGCCCGGGACACCTGCTGGCGCGGAACGAAGTCCACCGGGTCTCCGGTGCTCCCGGACTCCGCCTGCAGGGTGTCCTCGAGCAGCAGGGCGGGCGCCAGCGCCCAGTGCAGGTGGCCCCCCCAGGTCTCCTGGCGGGCGTGGGTCTCCCGGGTGGCGTCGTACGCCCGGGCCCCGAGTCCGGTCACGGGGTCATAGGTGGTGGTGAAGGGCACCGAAGCCGTCTGTCCAACATTGCGGTAGAAGGCCGTCACATCAGCCTGCCCGAAGGCCCTTCCCATGCGCAGGAAGCCCCCGGCCTGGTGGAAGAGGTCGTCCGGCAGGCCGTTGTCCTGGCGCAGGCCCTCGGCCCCGGCGCTGATCCAGCCGGCAGGGCCCGCCACCTGGATCCGCCCCGATCCTCCCCGGAGGACATCCGTGCCCGCCTTCAGGCCCACCTCGCCGTGGGTGCCGTCCGCCCCCCGCCCGTAGCTGGTGAGGGAGATGACACCCCCGATGGCATCGCTCCCGTAGAGCACCGAAGCCGGCCCCAGCACCAGTTCCACCCGTGCGATGCCCGCCAGGCTGAGGGTGCCCAGATCGGGGCTGAGGGCCGTGGGGTCGTTCAGCCGCATCCCGTCCAGCAGCACCACCACATTGCGGCTGAGGGTGCCATTGAGGAAGGCGGAGGTCTGGGCGCCCGCGGTTCCGGTGGGCATGACGGCCCCCGGCTCCACCGCCGCCACCAGATCGCCCAGGGTGCGCACCCCCAGGCGACGGATCTCGTCGGCCTTCACCACGATCACCGGGGCAGGCGTTCGCACGATGGCCTCCGGCTGCGCCTCGGCGCTCACCGTGACGGTGGCCCCGGGGGTGGGCGCCGGGGCCGGAACGCCGGCCAGCGCCAGGGCGGGCACCGCCGCCAGAAGGAAGGTAAGCCTTGGAACACCCATCCATGCCTCCACGCATGAAGTCGCGGAAGCACGGGGGTTCCCTCGGGAACCGGACCCGGCCTGTGCCCGCGACAGGGGGTTGGGGTGCAGGACCGGTCTCCGGGCTCGCACACGACCGGGGCCTTTCGGCGCCCCCCTCGCCTTCCCGGGACGATTCCCAGTGGCTCGGGTTTCGGGTCTCGCGCCTCCGGGGAGACGCGGTGCATACCGTTGCGGGGCAGCGCAGGCTTCGCACCTGCTTCCCGAACATCCAGCACGCGATGTCAGGACTTCCAGGGAACCACGGCGCCGGTCCCGGCGGCAAGTAGAATGGGAGGATGCATACACCCATCGGCATCATCGGCGGCAGCGGGCTCTACCGGATGGCGGGCCTGGTCCTGGAGCGGACGGAGCTGGTCCGCACCCCCTTCGGCGAACCCTCGGGGCCCGTCCACCTGGGCACCCTCGACGGGGCCCCCGTGGCCTTCCTGGCCCGGCATGGCGAGGGGCACCGGTTCACGCCCACCGAAGTCCCCTACCGCGCCAACCTCTGGGCCCTCAAGTACCTCGGCGTCGAACGGCTGATCTCCGCCTCCGCCGTGGGCAGCCTCCAGGCCCGGCACAAGCCCGGCGACCTGCGCCTGGCCCGGCAGTTCGTGGACCGGACCACCCAGCGGAAGGCCACCTTCTTCGGCGAGGGCCTGGTGGCCCACGTGGGGTTCGCGGAACCCACCTGCGCCCACCTGTCGGACGCCCTGCTGGCGGCCGGCCGGAAGCTGGGCCTGCCCCTGGAGGATGGCGCCACCTACGTCTGCATGGAGGGGCCCGCCTTCTCCACCCGGGCCGAGAGCCGCCTCCACCAGGGCTGGGGCGCCGATCTCATCGGCATGACCCAGGTGACCGAGGCCAAGCTGGCCCGGGAGGCGGAGCTCTGCTACGCCTGCCTCGCCCTCGTCACGGACTACGACGCCTGGCGGGAGGGCGAGGAGGCCGTGGACGCCGCCTCGGTGCTGGAGGTGATGCATGCCAACGTGGACAAGGCCCAGGCCCTGCTGCGCGCCGCCGTGCCCGCCCTCTCGGGCGCTCCCCGGACCTGCGCCTGCGGCGAGGCCCTGAAGACGGCCCTCTTCACGGCCCCGGAGCACGTGCCCGACGACGCCCGGCGCCGCCTCGACCTGCTGGTGGCCAAGTACGGCTACGGGTCGCGCGGATGATCCAGGTCCAGCCGAGCCCCAAGCTCCAGGCCCTGCTCAAGGACTTCCAGCAGATCGCCAGCCTGTCGGGCTACGTGAACCATTCCTTCGACCCGCCCCAGCTGCGCCTCTTCTTCACCCTCTACGCCCGCGTCATGGTGGCCTCCCCCGCCGAGGCCCTGCGCCTGACGCCCCGCCTCCAGGCCTGGGGCGAGGCCCTGGCCGTGCGCCTGCGCGAGGGCAGCTCCTCGGCCATCATGCCGCCCCAGGTGCAGATCAGCCCCCCCCAGGCCCTGCCGGATGGCCGGGACTACCTCGTGGCCACCCTCACCTTCGCCACCAAGGTCACCGACAGCTCCTACCTCCGGATCCGCACCGCCGTCCTCGCCGCCTACCAGGACGCCCTGAAGCTGCGGGAGGGGGGAATGAAGCCCGAGGCCGTGGAAGATCCCGCTCCCTCCGGCCCCCTGCAGGACGCGTGACCGCCGGCTGAGGTCCCGTCTCTCCATCCTGGCCGGATGGGGCTTCGTTCACCCTTCCAGCCGTGCCCGCAGGAGGGCGCAGGCGCGGGCACGATGGCTGAGGGTGTGCTTCACGGCCGCTGGCAGCTCGCCGAAGGTGCGGTCGTAGCCTTCGGGAATGAAGATGGGATCGTAGCCGAACCCACCGGTCCCGCGCACCTCGGGG
>DAIDKC010000153.1 GCA_027451045.1 Holophagaceae bacterium
AGGAAGAGGCTGCTGAAATACCCGAGGCACACGGATCGCCAGATGGCAGGGAAGGGGGCTGCCTTGCCCAGTACCAGCCACAGCCGGAAAGCCCTAGTGGAGACCCCCAGGATGGCCAGTACCAGTGCCGCGCCCAGCCAAGGCAAGCGGGTGCTAGCGAGCAGTTCCAGGATGGTGATCCAGGACACTTGGTGTCCGAGCACTACAAGGATCAACAGGCCGACTAGGCCCGCAATCCAAGGCCGCAGCCTCCTTCCCCACCTTCCCGTCACGTCAGCTCCGGTCGAAATTGATCTTTTCGCGGATCACCACGAAGGGTTTGCGGCGGACCTGGCCATGGATGGCGGCCACGTACTCACCGATGATGCCGAGGAAGAGGAGCTGGATGCCTGCGAAGAAGAGAATCAGGACCACCACGGTGGTGGCGCCTGGGGCCTGGAAGTTCCAGTTGAGCACCTTGATGAGGGCGTAGATGAAGGCAAACAGCAGGCTGAGGCCGGACAGGGCGAGGCCCAGGATCGTGGCGAGCCGGATGGGCACCAGACTATAGCTGACTATGCTGTTGATGGCCGTATCCAGGTAGCGTCCGAAGTTGTAGGAGGAGATGCCGGCCCGCCGCTTCTGGCGCTCGTAGGGCTCGCGGACCCGCCGGAAGCCCACGGAGGCAATGACGCCCCGGATGTGGGGGTTGAAGTCGTCCACCTTCAGCAGCTCATCCACCACCTTGCGGTCGTACAGGCCGAAGCCTGAATGGTCATCCACCATCTCCTCACCCGACAGGGCGCGGACCATGCGGTAGTAGGCTTTGCGTGCCAAGCGGAGCAGCAGGCCATCGGCCCGGTTGGTGTAGGTTCCGAACACCACTTCCGCCCCCTGCTCCCACAGCGCGACGAAGCGGGGGATCTTCTCTGGGGGATCCTGGAGGTCCGAGAGAACCGGGATCACCGCCTCCCCCGTGGTGTGCTGGAAGAGGGTCAGGGAATTCTTCTCGGCGCCCCAGTTGCGGGTGTAGGTCAGCACCTTCACGTGGGGATCCTCCGCGGCGATCTCCCGCAGGATCGCCAGGGTCCTATCGGTGCTGCAGTTGTCGCCGAAGAGATGCTCGTAGTCGTAGCGGTCCGCCAGGGACTCCATGACGGCCCTGACCTCCTCGTGGCACCGGCGGACGTTGCCTTCCTCGTTGAAGGCGGGGCTGATGATGCTGATGAGGCGGCGAGTCATGGCTCAGTTATAGCAACAGCCATGCCCGGCCGGGCTCATCCCGGGGAGGAAAGGTGCAGCCCATCCTGTCCAACCTCGTTCACGGATGGCCAGGGCAGGATCTCCACGCCAGATCCTGTTGGAGGTCACGGAAGGGCTTGATCCAGCAGATGTCGAAGGATCGGAATTCGAATCGCTCAGTGGGAGGGCGAAGGCGGATTTTCCACCCGTTGCAGTCCATCAGGGCTCGCTCTGGGGCTGGCCGAGTTGGATGGGGAGGGTGTCGCCGAGGAGGTGGAGGAGGCCGCCCCATTCGGCGCGGGCGAGGGTCTGGTAGAGGCAATTGGGGCCGAGGCGCATCAGTTCGGCCCGGCGCTCGTCGGGGTAGACCACCAGGTACTCGGGGACGCCCGCGGCTTCGTAGCGCCAGCGCTTGGTGGTGAGATCCTTTTGGGCCGTGGTGGGGCTGAGGATCTCCACCACCAGATCCGGGGCGCCCTCGATGCCCCGCTCGGAGAGCTTGGCGGGATCACAGACCACCAGCAGGTCCGGCTGGACCACATCGCCGCCGAGGAAGACATCCGTGGGGGCGCTGAAGATCCGGCAGCCGCCACGGCCGCTTCCTTTGTGGGCCTCCTGCTGGAGGGCCTGGCCGATGGCCAAGGTCAATTCCATCGAGA
>DAIDKC010000154.1 GCA_027451045.1 Holophagaceae bacterium
CCCCTTCCACCGCACCCCCGGGGAGGCGGAGGTCCCCGACGCCGCCGACGAACTGCGCTTCGCCCTGATCGGCCGTCCCAACGTGGGCAAGTCCTCCCTCACCAACCGGCTCCTGGGCTACGAGCGCAGCCTGGTGAGCGAGGTCGCCGGCACCACCCGCGACACCGTGGACACCGTCTTCCAGGTGAACGACCGCGTGTTCCGGCTCATTGATACCGCCGGCATCCGGCGGAAGGGCAAGACCACCGAAGGCGCGGAGAAGCTGTCCATTCTCAAAGCCAAGCAGGCCATGGCCCGGGCAGACGTGAGCCTCCTGCTGCTCGACGCCGTGGAAGGCGCCACCCACCAGGACGCCGTGATCGCAGGCTACGCCCAGGAGGCGGGGGCGGCCGTGATCCTCGTGGTGAACAAGTGGGATCTGGTGGAGAAGGACACCCACACCATCTACCAGGTGGAGGATGCCCTCCGCCAGAACCTGGGCTTCCTCCACCACGCCCCGATGATCTTCCTCTCCGCCCTCACCGGGCAGCGGGTGTCCAAGCTGTTCGGGATGATCCAGTCCCTGGCGGAAGCCCACGGGCGGAGGATCTCCACGGGCGAGCTGAACCGGTTTCTCCGCGAATCCGTGGCGGCCATGAGCCCCCATGTCGTGGACGGGAAGCTGCCCAAGCTCTATTTCATGACCCAGGTGGGCGTCCGCCCCCCCAGCTTCGTCATCAAGGCCAACACCGACCGGGGCCTGCACTTCAGCTACCTGCGCTACCTGGAGAACCGCCTGCGGGAGCAGTTCGGGTTCCAGGGGGTGCCCCTGCGGCTGAGCGTCCAGAAGAAGCAGAAGGACGAGGATGCCCCCGCCGAGACCGCCCGGGTCCGGAAGATCCTCGACGTGGGGGAGGGCCTGAAACCCGGCCGCAAGACCGCCGGGAAACGCCGCGGCTGAGGGGACGGCTTTTTCTCCTCCCGTCCACCTGCCAATGCATCGTGACGCCGGTTTATCCCAAGTCCTATCCATGCATGGGGCGGGGCGAACCATCATGTGATATCTCCGTGAAAATTAACATTTCTTAACTTGTTGCCCCAAAAGGGCGGGATTGATCCTGAGTCGCGACTCACGCTCTTTCAGCTCCCTCCCTTTTGGCCCGGCCGATCCTCGGATCAGGCTCCGGGCCTTCCTTGTCCCTCTTCCCAAGGAGTGCCCATGGCCTTCCCCTCCCGCAACATCCTCACGCCGCTGGCAGCCCTGCTGATCGCGGCGCCGGCCCTGAGCCTGCCCTTGCGGGCCGAGCTGCCCCCGCCCCAGGCGAGCGCCCCGGACTTCGCGCAGTTCTCCGCCGCCTACGGCATCCGGCGCGTGCCCCAGCAGATCAATGACCATGACCGGATCACCCTCTACGGGAACGTCCATGCGGCCCTTCGCGATGCGCAGGCAATGGGATTGACCAACCCCAGCCTGCCCATGCAGAAGATGATCCTGACGCTGAAGATGTCGCCCGAGGCCCAGTACCGCCTGAGCCAGCTCCTGGCGGCCCAGCAGGATCCCACCTCCCCCTACTACCACCAGTGGCTGACGCCCAAGCAGTTCGGCCAGATGTTCGGCCCCTCCAAGGCCGACCTCGATGCCGTCACGATGTGGCTGCTCGGCAAGGGCTTCAAGGTGGATTCCGTGGCCAACGGCCGCATGTCCATCAACTTCAGCGGCTCCGTGGCCCAGGTGGAGCAGGCCTTCCACACGCCGATCCAGAACTACATGGTGGATGGTGTGCTCCGCCACGCCAACAGCCAGGATCCGAGTATTCCCGCCGCCCTGGGCAACATCGTGGCGGGCGTCGTCTCGCTCCACAACATCCCGCGCAAGGACTACAACACTGGCTTCCACAAGCTCCCAGCAGCCGATGTCGAGGCCCTGCTCCACAAGCGCCCCGGCCATTCCGCCGAATGGTCCGGATCCGCCAATGGCACCTCCGGCGTCTACACCAGCCCCGTGGACTGGGCCACCATCTACGATGCGGCGTCGAGCTACACCACCTACGGCAACGGCTCGGGCGTAAAGATCGGCATCGTGGCGCGCACCAACCCCGGCACCGCCAACTGGGCCACCTTCCGCAGCCTCGTGGGCCTCTCGGTCAACACCCCGACCATCATCGTCAACGGCACGAACCCCGGGGACCTGGGCGCCTCCGAGGACGGCGAGGCGGATCTGGATGCCGAGTGGTCCGGCGGCTGCGCCCCGGGCGCCACGGTGGACTTCGTCTGCTCCCAGTCCACCTCCTCGACGGACGGGGTGGACCTCTCCGCCCAGTACATCGTGGACAACAACCTCACGGACGTGATGAGCACCAGCTTCGGCCAGTGCGAATCCAGCATGGGCAGCACCGAGAACACCTTCTACAACAACCTCTGGTCCCAGGCGGCCGCCGAGGGCATCACGGCCTGCGTCTCCACCGGGGATAGCGGGCCCTCCGGCTGCGACGGCGGCAGCACCAGCAGC
>DAIDKC010000155.1 GCA_027451045.1 Holophagaceae bacterium
CCCACCCAGCCTGAAGCCGGGTTCCCGGGCACCCCGGCTCGTGCCCCTGGAGGCCCTGCCTGCCCGTCCTGCAACCACGGCGCTGGCCGCCCCGACGGCGACGGCGATCGCGGCGGCCCGGACGCTCATCCTCTACGACACCACCGGTCCCTGGGGGTTTCTCGGCGAACTCTACGCTCAGCAGACCGCCAACCTGGTGTCCCGCTTCGGGACCTGGACGGCGGCTCCCGTCGCGAGCTACATCTCCGGGCAGATGGCCGGGTACAGCGCGGTGGTCTACATCGGCTCGACCTACGACGAGCCGCTTCCGGTCGCCTTCCTGGCCGACGCCCGGGCCCAGGCCGTGCCCCTCATCTGGATGTACGACAACATCTGGCAGTTCACGGCCGAGTATGCGGACTTCCAGGGCCTCATGGGCTGGATGTGGACCGGGTTCGACCTGGGGCCCTTCAGCGGCGTGACCTACCGGGGGACCCTGCTGGACCGCGATCCCCTGAACGGAGGCGGCATCCTCGGGGTGGCGGTATCCGACCCGGCGAAGGTCCAGGTGCTGGCAATGGCGCAACGGGCGGACGGCACGACCCTCCCCTGGGCGGTGCAGTCGGGCAACCTCTTCTACCTCGGGGAGATCCCCTTCTCCTACGTGGGGCCGAACGACCGCTATCTCGCCTTCACGGACCTCCTCTACACGGTGTTCGCACCCGCCACGACCACGCGACACCGGGCCCTGGTCCGGATCGAGGATGTGGGGCCGGATGCCGATCCCGCGGAGCTGAAGGCCGTGGCCGATGTGCTCTACAAGCGGAAGATCCCGTTCTCGGTGGCGGTGTACCCCGCCTACCGGGATCCCAACGGCGTCTACAACGACGGCGTGGCCACCTCCTACGACCTCGTCAACCGCAAGAGCGTGGTCAGTGCGCTGGCCTACATGAAATCCAAGGGCGGCACTCTGCTCATGCACGGCTACACCCACCAGTACGCCAACCTCATCAACCCCTACTCCGGGGCGAGCGGGGATGATTTCGAGTTCTTCACCGCCCATGTCAACGATGCCAACTACGTCGTGTACGACGGTCCGGTGCCAGTGGACTCCCAGGCCTGGGCGGCCGGCCGCGTCAGTGCCGGTACGAAGGCCTTCACGAAGGCCGGCCTCGCCGTCCCCACCACCTTCGAGCTTCCGCACTACGCCGGCTCCGTGGCGGACTACAAGGCGATCCGGGCCGTGTTCGCCCGCCGCTACGACCGGGGGCTCTATTTCGGGGGCCTGCTCAGGGACGGAACCCCCGACTACACGCGGCTGAACGGCCAGTTCTTCCCCTATCCCGTGAAGGATCTGTACGGATTCTTCGTGGTGCCCGAGAACCTCGGCAGCGTGGAACCGGAGTGGTACAACAACAATCCGCCGCGCCTCCCCGCCGACATCCTCGACACGGGGCACAGGAACCTGGTGGTGCGGGACGGCTTCGCGAGCTTCTTCTACCATCCCTACCTGGGAACAGGCATGCTGACCCAGGTCGTGGACGGGCTGAAGGCGCAGGGCTGGACCTTCGTCTCCGCCGATTCCGTCACGAACTGACGACAGGGGATCTCCCGGATCGGGGGGATGGCCGTCGGCGTTCCCCCCGCTCCGGCCCCTCCGCCCTGGGTTCCGGCTGGCGCGGGAGCACCCCATGGACATCCTTCCAGGCACGGTCTTCTGGCTCGCGGTCTTCGTGAACCTGCTGATCTTCGTGAGCAGCCTGGACGACGCCTTCATTGACGCGTACTTCTGGATTCGGCACTTCTACCGCCGCCTGGTCATCCGGCGACGGTACCCCCGGCTTCGCCTGGAGTCGCTGGCCGTGCGGGAGGAGGCCCCCTTCGCCCTCATGGTGCCTGCCTGGAAGGAATTCGAGGTCATCGCCAAGATGATCGAGAACACCAACGCCACCCTCGCCTACCAGGACTTCAGGATCTTCGTCGGCACCTATCCGAATGACGGGGAGACCCAGGCGGAAGTGGACCGCATGGCCCGGAGGTACCGCAACGTCCGGCGGGTGGATGTCCCCCACGACGGCCCCACCTGCAAGGCCGACTGCCTGAATGCCATCGTCCAGGAGGTGTTCCGGGAGGAGGAGCGGAACGGGCAGACCTTCGCCGGCATCGTGATCCACGATTCGGAGGATGTCATCCACCCCCTGGAGCTGAAGGTCTTCAACCACCTGGTGGGCCGGAAGGACCTGATCCAGCTTCCGGTGCTCAGCCTGGAGCGGAAGTGGCACGAATGGGTGGCGGGGACGTACCAGGACGATTTCGCGGAATGGCACTCCAAGGACATGGTGGTGCGGGAGAGCATGACCGGGGTGGTGCCCTGCGCGGGCACCGGAATGTGCTACTCCCGCCGAGCCCTGGCCGCGCTCTGGGAGGAGACTGGCCAGGCGCCCTTCAACACCGCGACCCTGACCGAGGACTACGACTTCAGCTTCCGCCTGAGCCGATACGGCATGAAGCAGGCATTCGTGAGGATCCCCCTCCGCTACTCGGTCCGGGCTGGCACCCCGGGGGCCAGCCTGGAACGAGAGGACCTCCTGGGGGTGAGGGAATTCTTCCCGTCCACGTTCCGGGCCGCCTACCGCCAGCGGGCCCGGTGGATCCTGGGCATCGGGCTCCAGGGCTGGGAAACCCTGGGTTGGAAGGGCGACCTCAAGGCCAAGTACTTCATGTTCCGGGACCGGAAGGGGCTCTTCACGAGCCTCATCAACATGCTCGCCTACCTGCTCCTGGGTGCCATCGGCGGATTGGCCCTCCTCGGCGGCAGCGCAGGTGAGGCCCCCACCCTGCCGGATGGCTTCGCCCCCGACGGCTGGCTTGCCGGCCTCGCCCAGATCAACGCGGGGTTCATGGCGAACCGGGTGCTGCAGCGCTTCCTGTTCGTGCGGCGCCTCTACGGGTTCGCCCACGGAGCCTTGTCCATCCCGAGAATCATCGTCAGCAACATGGTCAATTTCTTCGCGGCCTCGAGGGCGTGGCGGCAGTACCTGGTGCATCGGATCACCGGCCGGTCCCTCACCTGGGACAAGACGGCCCATGCCTTCCCGACCGGCTCCCAGATGCAGCCCTTCCGGCGGAAGCTGGGCGACATCCTCCTCCAGTGGAACGAGCTGGACCAGCCCCACCTCGACCAGGCGCTCGAGGCCCAGCGCAGCACGGGACGCCGCCTGGGGCACATCCTGGTGGAGCGGTGCGGCCTTTCCGAAGCGCACCTAGCGGATGCGATCGCCTTCCAGTCCGATCTGCCCCGCAGCCACCTGAACATGGCCACCCTGGAGCGGACCCAGACCCTCCTGCCCAGGTCCCTGGCCCTCCCGAACGGCTGGATCCCCCTGGGCGTGGGCGAGGAGGAGGAACTGCTCCTTGGCGTCTCGTCCCCTCCCTCGGAAGACGCCTATGCCGAGGCTCTTCAGCACCTCCGGCTTCCGCCGCGGTTCTTCATCCTCACCGAAAGCGAAGCCGCCTGCGGCTTGGCGTACCTGGTCCTCGGCGGAGCTTCCTCCGCGACCCTCGATCCGGCGGCCGCCAACCAGCTCGCACATCTCCTGGACATGAAGGCCGCGCCCCCCCTGGACCTGGTGCGAACGGCCCTCGCGGACTACTCCTATCCGGAACACGGCAGCCTCCCCGTCTTCCTCGCCAGCCGGAACCTTCCCGGGGCCTCCCTCCCCGCAGGTCCCCCGGGCTCCGGGCTCGGGATGTGCCCCGCTGCCGCCGCCCATCCCTTCTGAGACCGCGATGCCCCACGCCCTCAGGCCATCCCTGCGACGATTCCCCCCGAGTACCTGCCTCCTCGCGGTCGCCTGCCCCAGCCTGTCCGCCCAGGCCCCGCTCGTCGGGGACGCCTACCGCCTGGCGGCGGAGGCCTACCGGCTGCAGAAGGCCGGAGATTCCGGGGGCGCCCTGCGCGCCACGGAGGCAGCCCTCGCACGGGCCCCCGGAAACCCGCAGCTGCTCGCCCTGAAGCGGGACCTCCTCTTCGCCACCGGACAGCTGGAAGCCGCCGAGGCCGTGAACCGGACGCTGATGGCGCGCCGCCCCGAGGAGCCCGGGCTGCATCTGTTCCTGGCCTACCTCCGCCAGCGGCAGGGCCGGCTGGAGGAGGCTCTCCAGGAGGCCCGGGGGGTCGAGGCCCTGCCCTCCGTGCCGGAGGCCGATCGCCGGCAGGCCCGCCTCCTCGAGGCGGACCTGCTCCAGGCCCTGCACCGTCCTGCCGAGGCCCTGGCAACCCTGGAGGCTCTGGGTGGAGAGCGGTCCCTGGAAGTCGAGTCGCGACGGGCCTTCCTGCTGCTGGCGGCAGGCCGTCCCGACCCGGCTCGGCAGACCTTCGAGGCGGCCCTGGCGCTCCAGCCGGATCCCGCCGGACGCAGGATCCTCCTCCTGGGGCTCCGGGACGCCGCGAGATCGTCCAACCACCCGGAGGAAGAACTGAAGGCCCTCCAGGACCTCCACGCGCAGGATCCCGCCAGCCGCCAGATCGCCCTGGACCTGGCCTACGCCCTCCTGGCCAGACACCGCGACCAGGAAGCCCTGGCGGTCTTCTCCGGGGTCCTGGACGCCCAGAGTCCTACAGGGGCCTGGCTCGACGCAGGCTATGCCGCCCAGCGGCTGGGTCGGAACCGTGAAGCCGCCACCTACTTCTCCCGGGGACTCGACGCACGCCGGGCGGCGGGTCTGCGGGATCCCCGGCTGGAGTACGGCCTGCGTCGGGAGATCGAATCGCTGGAGCGGCAATGGGGCCTGGTGTCCGGTACGGCCTACCGCCAGGGCGGGCTCGTGCCTGGGATCAGCTCCCAGCAGCGGATCCTCCAGGAGGGTCTGGAAGCCTACTGGCAGCCCCCGGCCCTGGCCCGGGAAGGGCGCATGGTCCAGGTGTTCGCCCAGGTCTTCGAGACGCTGTACAGCGGCAGCCCGGGCGCCGCCGGGGGACCCACCCTCCAGGGCGTGATCGGGGTGCGGGCCAAGCCCTTCGCGACCCAGAACCTGGTATTCGCGGCCCAGAAGCTGGTGCGGCTCGGCACCTTCGCCCTGGACGACTGGATGTTCCGGGGCGCCTATTCCCTCGACGAGGGGACGGATCTCCGGCCCTGGCAGGACGACTGGCCCTGGTGGTCGCTCTACACGGAGGGGGCCTCCTTCGCCCGCTCCGGCCGCTACCTCCACCAGCTGGAGATCCGCGCCGGCCACGCCTGGCGGCTCCCCGCGGCGGGGGGCCGGAACCTCCTCGCGCCGCACCTGGTGCTGGCCGGGGACTACGACAGCCGCCTCGACCCGCGCTATGCGGGCGGCGTCGGCGCCGGCGCCACGCTCCGGCACTGGTTCCGGGAGGACGCCCATCACGCCCCCGCCAGCTGGATCGAGCTCACCCTCCAGGGCCGCGCCCAGCTGACCTCCGCCAGCCGCGGTGGAGGCATCTTCCTCACGCTCACCTGCTGGTTCTGACAGCGCCCGGCCTCCTGGGATGCACCATGGTCAAGCAAGTGCTCTGCGTCATGGGAACCCGCCCCGAGGTCATCAAGATGGCCCCGGTGGTCGGGGCTCTGGTCCGGGTTGGCCTCGGGGCCAGGATTCTCGCCACTGCCCAGCATCGCGGCATGCTGGACCAGATGATGGCCAGCTTCGGCCTCCGGGCCGACTGGGATCTGGACGCCATGCGGCCGGGACAGACCCTCCCGGACCTCACCGGACGCCTGGTCCCGGGACTGGCGCATGCCCTCCAGGCCGCCGGAGCCGATGCGGTCCTGGCCCAGGGCGACACCACCACGGTCTTCTGCGCCGCCCTCGCCGCCTACTACCTGGACCTCCCCTTCGGGCACGTCGAGGCCGGGCTCCGCAGCGGCGATCTGCGCTCTCCCTTCCCGGAGGAGGGCATGCGCCGTCTGGCTGCCCCCCTGTCGCGGTGGCACTTCGCCCCGACGGAGACCGCCCGGCGGGCCCTGCTCCGGGAGGGGATCCCGGAAA
>DAIDKC010000156.1 GCA_027451045.1 Holophagaceae bacterium
GCCCTGGAGGCGGGCCCCGGAGAGGTTGGCCTTGGCCAGGTTGGCGCCCACGAGGTTGGCGCCGCCCAGGTTCGCGCCTTCGAGATTGGCGCCCTCGAGCACGGTCTGCCGGAGGTCCGCGCCGCTGAGGTCCGCGCCCCGGAGATCCTTCCCGCTGAGGTCCACGCCCGTGAGCGTGACGCCGGCAAGGTTGGCGCCGGCCAGGGTGGTACCGGCGAAATTCGGGATGGTGGAAGGCTCGTACTGCTGGATGTCGAAGAAGGTGAGGTCAGCCCTGGAGAGGTTGGCGCTGGCGAGGTTGGCGCCTGCAAGCCGGGTGCGGGAGAGGCTGGCGCCTTCCAGATCCGCCTCGTTGAGGTTCGCCAGGCGGAGATCCGCGCCGGTGAGGGTGGCGCCGCGCATCGCCGTCCCGTTCAGGATGGCGCCCGCGAGATTGGCCTCGGCGAGGTTGGCGCCGGAGAAGTCGAAGCCCCGCAGGTCGAGCCCGCTCAGGTCGTGGCGCTGGAAGTTCTTTCCCGACCTGAGGATGAAGACCACTTCCTTCCGGGTCAGTTCGCTCATGGAGCTTCCTTTGTCGTGACGGGTTCGGCTGCAGGTGGGCCATGCTGGGGGGCTGCGCCCTGGGGAAAGCCCAGGGACCGCTCCGGCCGCGAGCGGTCGGGGACCGGGCGCGGATCACAGGCCGTACGCGCATGCTTTGGCCTGCGGGTGGTTGTGTCAGAGTTTATCCAACGCCGCAAGGACCACCAACAGGGATTGTGCCCGGTTTATGCTTGTCCAGCGGCGGGAGGGGCGGAGGATGGCACCCCGGATGGAGGGATGGCAGGCGGCCCTGGACCGGATCCCGGGGCTGGATCCGGCCGCGGGCCTGAGGACGGTCGCCGGGCGCGAGGAGAGCCTCGTCCGCCTCCTGCGGCGCTTCGAGGCGCTCCACGCGCGGGACGGGGCGCGGGTGGCGGCGTGCCTGGCCGAGGGGCGCCCCGGCGAGGCCCAGGCCCTGGCCCACACCCTGAGGGGCGCGGCCGGGTTCCTGGGCCTGGTGGAGATCCAGGCCTCTGCCGCGGACCTGGAGGGGGCCCTGAGGGACGGGACGGACGGGGATCCGGGGCCCCTGGGAGGCCGGCTGGACCGGGCCCTCGCCGACGCCTGCGCCGCCATCCGGGATGGACTCGCCGAGTGAGGACCGCGGGGAGCGGGTCAGCCCCGCAGGGTCGCGAGCACCTCGTTGCCATTGCCCAGGTACTCCAGGTGGTCGAACCAGAGCTGGCGGGATAGGGCGATCCCGCGGCCATTCGGGTGGAAGGCCCGCTCGGGGCTGATCTCCAGGTAGTCCTGCCAGTCGAAGCCCCGGCCCATGTCCCTGATCCGGAACTGCACCTCCCCTTCCCGCCGCTCGAGGGTCACGGTGGCGAACTTGGCGGCGTGCTCGGGCAGGGCGAGCCGCCGGGCGATCTCCTCCTGCCAGCTTTCCGCCTCCAGGAGCCGGGACTTCTCGTGGTAGCCGATCCCCAGGTTCCCGTGCTCGATGGCGTTGACCATCAGCTCCGAGAGACCCACGACGGCGCGCTCGGGCCTCGGCGTGGTCTTGGCGAGGAGCGCGGCCAGATCCCAGGCCTGCTCGAGCCCCTGGAACTCGAACCGGGCCGAGACGAGGCACGCCAGGCCCCGGGCGGCCTGCTGGGTGTCCAGCTGGAGCTTGCGGTAGCCCTGCCGGTCCCGGGCGGCGGCCCCCACGATGGCCAGCAGGGCCTGGGAGGTGAAGGGCTTGGTCAGGTAGTAGTACGCGCCAGCCTTCAGCCCCTCGGCGATGTCCACGTCGCTGGAGAGGGCCGTCTGCATGATGATGGAGGCCCGGCTGGGGGCGGGATGGTCCCGGAGCCGGTGCAGGATCTCGATGCCGTCCATGTCGGGCATCATGCGGTCCAGCAGGACGACGTCGAAGGCGTCGGGATCCGCCGCGAGGAGCGCCCAGGCCTCCGAACCGCTGGCCACGCCCCGGGTCTCGTAGCCCTCGAAGGCCAGGTTCTCGACCAGGAGGTCGAGGCTCATGGGTTCGTCCTCGACGACGAGCACGCGGGCGGGATCCATGTCCCGCTTATCGGGCCTGCCTGTCCGCGGTTGAGAAAGGGCCGATGCGCGCGGCGACCCTGGGCCTGCGTTCAGGCCTGGAGGTAGATCTCGCTGCCCTTGGAGGTGAACTCCTGGGCCTTCTCATCCAGGCCCTTCGCGAGGGCCTCCTCGCCGTCGTAGCCATGGTGTTCCGCGTACTGGCGGACATCCTCTGTGATCTTCATCGAGCAGAAGTGGGGGCCGCACATGGAGCAGAAGTGGGCGGCCTTGGCGCCCTCGGCGGGGAGGGTCTCGTCGTGGAAGGCGCGGGCGGTCTCGGGATCGAGGGCCAGGTTGAACTGGTCCTCCCATCGGAATTCAAACCTGGCCTTGCTCATGGCATCGTCCCAGATCCGCGCGCCGGGATGCCCCTTGGCCAGGTCCGCCGCGTGGGCCGCGATCTTGTAGGCGATGACGCCGTCCTTCACGTCCTTCTTGTCGGGCAGGCCCAGGTGCTCCTTGGGTGTCACGTAGCAGAGCATGGCGCAGCCGAACCAGCCGATCATGGCGGCGCCGATGGCCGAGGTGATGTGGTCGTAGCCCGGCGCGACGTCGGTGGTGAGGGGCCCCAGCGTGTAGAAGGGGGCCTCGTCGCAGGCCTGCAGCTGCTTGGTCATGTTCTCCTGGATGAGGTGCATGGGCACGTGGCCGGGACCCTCGATCATCACCTGCACGTCGTGCTTCCAGGCCACCTTGGTGAGTTCGCCCAGGGTCTCCAGCTCGCCGAACTGGGCCTCGTCATTGGCGTCGGCGGTGCTTCCGGGGCGCAGCCCGTCGCCCAGGGAGAAGGCCACGTCGTAGGCCTTCATGATCTCGCAGATCTCCTCGAAGTGCGTGTAGAGGAAGTTCTCCCGGTGGTGCGCAAGGCACCACTTGGCCAGGATGCTGCCGCCGCGGCTCACGATGCCGGTGACGCGCTTCGCGGTCAAAGGCACGTAGCGCAGCAGCACGCCGGCGTGAATGGTGAAGTAGTCCACGCCCTGCTCTGCCTGTTCGATGAGGGTGTCGCGGAAGATCTCCCAGGTGAGGTCCTCGGCCTTGCCGTTCACCTTCTCCAGGGCCTGGTAGATGGGCACGGTGCCGATGGGCACGGGGCTGTTGCGGAGGATCCACTCGCGGGTCTCGTGGATGTTCGTGCCGGTGCTGAGGTCCATCACCGTGTCGGCGCCCCAGCGGATGGACCAGGCCATCTTCTCCACTTCTTCTTCGATGGAGGAGGCCACGGCGGAGTTGCCGATGTTGGCATTGATCTTCACCAGGAAGTTCCGGCCGATGATCATCGGTTCGGTCTCCGGGTGGTTGATGTTGGCGGGGATGATGGCGCGGCCCCGGGCCACCTCGTCGCGCACGAACTCGGGGGTGATGCGGCTCCGAATGCCGGCGGCCTCGCGCCCCAGGTTCTCGCGGATGGCGATGAACTCCATCTCGGGGGTGACGAGGCCCTGTCGGGCGTAGTGCATCTGGGTGACGTTGCGGCCGGCCTTGGCGCGCAGGGGGTGGCGCTCGGCGTGGAAGCGGATGGCGTCCAGCTCCTTGTCCCGCTCCCGGAGCTTCCGGTAGAGGCTGGTCGCGCCGGGCAGCTCCTCCACGTCGCCCCGCCCGACGATCCAGTCCTGGCGGAGCGGCTTCAGTCCCTTGGCCACGTCAATGGCCACGCCGGGATCGGTGTAGGGGCCCGAGGTGTCGTAGAGCACCACGGGCTCGTTCTGGATGAGCTGGCCGTTGGCATCCCGGGTGGGCTGGAGCTTGACGCGCCGGAAAGGGACCTGGACGCCGGGGCGGGTCCCGGGCACGTGGATCTTCTCGGAGGCCGGGAAGGGCTGGAGGCAGGCGGCCAGGGCCGACCCGTCCACGGGACCGGGGGTGGAACTGGACTGCAGGGTCATGGAAACTCCGGACTTCGGCGCGCCTGGACCCGGGCGCTCCCGAATGGGGAAGTTTATCGCGCGAACCCCCTGCGCACGGATTCAAAGTTTTTCAGGAGCCCGGCCGATGAACAGGGCATGGAGCCCGCCCATGCCGGACAAGCCCCAGGAAAACCAAGCGATTCCTGACCAGCTCATGCAGATCGCCCGCGAGCAGGAGGGCGGAGCCGAGCGGGTCCTCGACCAGATCGAGGTCATCCAGCACAGCTTCGAGGAGATCCAGAACCTTTCCAGGGAATGCCAGGAGATCCTCCGGGACCTCCAGGTGCCTCCGGAGGCCCTGGAGAAGCTCGTGGACCGGCTGGAGCAGATCGGGTTCCACGCCGACAACGGCGCCTACAACATCCAGGGGGCCTTCGACCTCTACCAGTACCAGGATGTGGTGCGCCAGAAGCTGGAGCGGGTGGGGCGCAGCCTCATCGAGGTGGCCCAGTACGTCCTGACGCGCCTCCAGCCGACGGAGGACCATCTGCCCAAGATGGCCCCCTCGGGGCGGGACATCCTCCAGCGGGAGACCCAGATGGCGGACGCGACCAAGGAGGACGCCGACCGGATCGTGGCGGAATTCATGGCCCAGGCCCTCAAGGAAAGGGCCCCCAAGCCGCCGGATGCAGGATAATTGGTCCTGGAGGGGACCATGCCGCGCCGAGCCTTCATCATCAGCGCACTCGCCCTCGGACTGGTGGGGACCATCCGGGGGGCCGAGGATCCGGTCCTCCAGGCAAGGGCGAAACGGGCCGCCGCCCTGGGGGTGCCCGAGGGCGACCTGCCTCCCCTGCCGAAGGGGATCGTTGAACCGCCGCCCCTGCCGCCCCCCGAGACCCACGTCCGGGACACGCCCGGCTGGAAGCGGCGCCATAGCCGCGCCCGCCGCCGCGTCCTGAGGAGGCGCCGTCCGGTCCGCAGAGCCCAGAAGCGGGTCGTCCACAAGCGCATCGTCCACCGGCGGATCATCCACCGGCGGATCATCCGGAAACACGTCGTACGGAAGGCCGCCCACGGTCGGGGCCGGAGATGAGGCTGGGCGTCCTCACTTCCGGGGGCGATGCGCCGGGCATGAATGCCGCGATCCGCGCGGTGGTCCGCCAGGCCGATGCCCTCGGGCACGAGGTGTACGGCATCTACCGCGGCTACCAGGGGCTCCTGGCGAGCGACTTCGCCCCGCTCCAGACCCGCTCCTGCGCCAACATCCTCCAGCGGGGCGGGACCATCCTCCACACGGCCCGCTGCCCCGAATTCCACAAGCCCGAGCGGAGGGCCGAGGCCGCCGCACACCTGAGGACCGCCGGGATCGAGGCCCTGGTCGTCATCGGCGGCGATGGCAGCTTCCGCGCCGCGGAGGCCCTGTCCCGGGAGCACGGCATCCCCTGTGCCGGGATCCCGGGGACCATTGACAACGACCTCCCCGGCACGGACCGGACCCTCGGCTTCGACACCGCCCTGAACACCGCCGTGGAGGCCATTGACCGCATCCGCGACACGGCCTCCAGTCACGGGCGGCTGTTCCTGGTGGAGGTCATGGGGCGCAGCTCGGGCATCCTGGCGGTCCACACAGCCATCGCCTGCGGCGCGGAGGCGGTGCTCTATCCCGAATCCCCCAATGACACCTACGAGGCGCTGGTCAGCCAGCTCCACGCCAACTGGATCCGCGGGAAGCGGAGTTCCATCGTCGTGGTGGCCGAGGGGGACGGCGTGGGGAACGCCATGGCTGTGGGCGAGCGCCTGAAGCGGGACCACGGGCTGGACCTCCGGGTGGTGGTGCTGGGGCACATCCAGCGCGGAGGCAGCCCCTCGGCCCTGGACCGCATCTGGGGCAGCCGGTGGGGCTCCGAGGCGGTGCTCCGCCTCTCCAGCGGCGCCCGCGACTTCTACCTGGGCGAGATCGAGGGGACCATGGCCGCCCAGCCGATCTCGCGGGTCCTGGATCCCCATCCGGTTCCGGCCCAGGATCTGGGCGCCCTGGTGCCCGTGCTCGCCCGCTGAGAAGACACGGGGGCGCGCCCCGAGGTAGGCTCGTGGATGCGGGCACCCCGGGGCGCGCCGCTGGGGAGGATGGATGGCCGGTGTGCTTCAGCAGTCCGCCGTGGCGGTCGTGATGGCCGGGGGCCGGGGCACGCGCTTCTGGCCCCGGAGCCGGAATGCCCGTCCCAAGCAGTTCCTCGCCATCGTCGGCAGCGAGACCCTCCTGCACCAGACGGTGCACCGCCTGGAGGGCCAGATCCCGCCCGAGCGGATCTTCGTCGTCACCACCGAGGACCTGGCTGATGCGACCCGCCGCATGCTGCCGGACCTTCCCCCCCAGAACGTGCTGGTGGAGCCGGAGGGGCGCAACACCGCACCCTGCCTGGCCCTGGCGCTGGTCCAGATCGAGCGGAGCCTCCCGGACGCCGTCATGGCCGTGCTCTCCGCGGACCACTGGATCGGGGACCGGGAACTGTTCCTGGAGGATCTCGGGATCGCCGTGGCGCATGCCGCCCGCGCCCGGGACCTGGTGACCTTCGGCATCCGGCCGGCCTATCCCGAAACGGGCTACGGCTACATCGAGGCCGAGGGGGAGGGGCCGGTCCTCCAGGTGAAGGCCTTCCGGGAGAAGCCCCCGGTGGAAGTGGCGGTGCAGTACCTCGCCTCGGGCCGCCACTACTGGAATGCCGGGATGTTCGTATGGGCCCTCGCCGATTTCCGGGCGGGACTGGAACGCCATGCCCCCGAGGTGCTGGCCCCCCTGGATGCCTGGAGCCGCGCGGGAGCCGACCCGAAGGCCCTGTCCGCCGCCTACCGTCGGCTGCCCCAGCTGCCCATTGACATCGCCCTCATGGAGAAGGCCGCCTCCGTGGCCGTGGTGCCGGCCCGCTTCCGCTGGTCGGATGTCGGCTCCTGGCCCGCCGCCATCGCGTTCCAGGAGACCGATGCCGACGGCAACGTGTGCCAGGGGGAGACGATCCTCCTGGATACCCGCAACAGCGCCTTCTTCGGCGGACGGCGCCTCATCGCCGCCAGCGGCGTGGAGGATCTCATCGTGGTGGACGAGCCCGACGCCCTCCTCCTCTGCCGCCGCGACCGGGCCCAGACCGTCAAGCAGGTCGTGGAGCGCCTGAAGGCCGAGGGCCGCGAGGACCTGCTCTAGTCCCACGGCACCCTGATGGATGCGGCCGGGGCCCTCCGCCTCCCCCGGCGGTCGGCTTGGTGGGCGCCCGGGGATCCTGCGAGCCGGCGAGGGCCGATCCCCGCTTCACGCCCAGGCCGCCGGGACGCGGGCCGGGCCCCGGGGCACCTGCTCCCAGCGGAAGCGCGGCAGCAGGTCCCACGCGGAGCAGGGCTCCGGGCGGTCCAGGCAGCCCAGGCTCCAGCCCAGCCAGCCGACCACCTCGGGCACGCCCGCGCCCCGCGCTGCCAGGGCGGCCAGCCCCAGGCCCCCGGCCCGCTTGCCGAGCCGCCCTCCGTCCGGAGTCGTCACCAGACCCAGGTGGGCGTAGGCGGGTCTCGGCAGGCCGAGGGCCTCCTGGAGGCGGATCTGGGTGGCGGTCACGGGTCGCAGGTCCGCACCACGCACCACCTCGGTGACGCCCTGGGCCCCGTCATCCACTCCCACGGCCAAGTGGTAGGCGAAGCAGCCGTCCCGCCGGAAGAGGAGGGGATCCCCCGTGAGGCGGTCCGGATCGTCCACCTGGGGCCCCAGGAGGCGGTCGTCCCAGGCCACCTCGCCCTCCGGCAGGCGGAACCGCAGCGCCCGGCCGAAGCCCTCCCAGGGCCGCTCCCGGCAGCGCCCGGGGTAGGGGCGCAGGCCGTCCTCCGCGTGGGGGGCGCTGGCCAGCTTCTGGAGGTCCTTCCGGCTGCAGGCGCAGGGGTAGAGGCGTCCCGCGGCGTGCAGGGCCTCCAGGGCCGCCCGGTAGGCGGGGCCGCGATCCGACTGCCATACCACGGGTCCGTCGGGCTCCAGCCCCAGGGCCGCCAGGTCGCGGAGCTGGGCCTCGCCCAGGTCGCGGCGGCAGCGGGGCCCGTCCACATCCTCCATCCGCACGATCCAGCGTCCCCCCGCCGACCGGGCCGACAGCCAGGAGGCCAGGGCCGTGCGCAGGTTCCCCAGATGGAGGACGCCGGTGGGCGAAGGGGCGAAGCGGCCGAGGGGAGTCACCGCACTAGGATAAAGGCATGACGCTCCGACACTGGCCCCCGCTCCTCCGTGCCCTGCTGGCCCAGGGCCTGGCCTTCCTGGGCCTGCTGGCCTGCCTGCGCCTGGGCCTGCGCTTCACCCCCCTGGTCTGGGTGCTGCTCCAGGCCACCCTGGCGGTGTTCCTGTCCCGTGGGCTGGGCCTGGAGGTCCGCTGGATCCTGATCCAGGCGGCCTTCCCGTTCCTGGTCTGGATGTTCTGGAACGCGCCGCTCCCGGCCTGGTTCTACCTCGCGGGCTTCCTGCTCCTGGCCCTGGTCTTCGGGGGCGGCTTCCGCACCCGGGTGCCGCTCTACCTGGCCAGCCGGGACGCCTGCGACCAGCTGGCCGCCCTGCTTCCCGAAGGCCCTGTGCGCTTCGTGGACCTGGGCTGCGGCCTCGGCGGGCCCGTGTCCCGGCTGGCCAGGGCGCGCCCCGACGGGCACTTCCTGGGCGTGGAGGCCTCGCTCCTGTCCTGGCTCGTGGCCTGGCTCCGCTGCCTGCCCCTGCCCAACGCCTCCGTCCGGCTGGGCAGCCTCTGGCGGGTGAATCTCTCCGAGGTGGATGTCGCCTACGCCTTCCTGTCCCCCGTGCCCATGCCGGCCCTGTGGGCCAAGGTCCAGCGGGAGATGCGCCCAGGTAGCCGGTTCGTCAGCCACACCTTCGGGCTCCCGGACCCGCCGCCGGCCCGCACGATCCCCGTGCGGGGACGGCCGGGGGCGCGGCTGCTCGTGTGGGAGGTGGGGCCCGAGGCCGACGGCTACCAGCCCAGCAGGTAGGCGAACATCAGCGGGGCCACGATGGTGGCGTCGCTCTCGACGATGAATTTCGGCGTGGCCTCGCCCAGCTTGCCCCAGGTGATCTTCTCGTTGGGCACGGCGCCGGAGTAGGAGCCGTAGCTGGTGGTGCTGTCGCTGATCTGGCAGAAGTAGCCCCAGAGGGGGACGCCCGTGCGCTCCAAGTCCTGGTGCAGCATGGGCACCACGCAGATGGGGAAGTCGCCCGCGATGCCGCCGCCGATCTGGAACATGCCCAGGGGCGCGTCCTTCGTCACCTTCGTGTAGTGCTCCGCCAGCCAGGTCATGTACTCGATGCCCGTGCGCACGGTGTGGACGTTCTTGATGTCCCCGCGGATGCAGGCGGCGGCGTACATGTTCCCCAGGGTGCTGTCCTCCCAGCCCGGCACCACGATGGGCACGTTCTTCTCGAGGGCCGCCAGCATCCAGGAGTGCTTCGGGTCAATCTGGTAGTACGGCTCGTACTTGCCGCTCCTGAGAACCTGCTGGAAGAACTCGTGGGGGAAGTAGCGCTCGCCCTTGCGGTCGGCCTCCATCCACACCTCCAGCATGGCCTTCTCCATGCGGCGCATGGCCTCCATCTCGGGGATGCAGGTGTCGGTCACCCGGTTCATGTGGCGGTCCAGCAGGGCCTGCTCGTCGGCGGGGGTCAGGTCCCGGTAGTGGGGGACGCGCTCGTAGAAGTCGTGGGCCACCAGGTTGAAGATGTCCTCCTCCAGGTTGGCGCCGGTGCAGGTGATGAGGTGGATCTTGTCCTGGCGGATCATCTCGGCGAGGGAGAGCCCCAACTCCGCCGTGCTCATGGCGCCCGCCATGGAGAGCATCATCCGGCCCCCGCCCGCCAGGAAGGTCCGGTAGCCTTCCGCGGCATCCACCAGGGCGGCAGCATTGAAATGGCGGAAATGGTGCTTCACGAAGCTGCCGACGGGGCCGAGGGCTGGGGCGGACGGGCTCATGGTTCCTCCGAGCCCTCCATTCTGCCAGGGCTGCGGGGACTCTCCGTCTCCAGAATTCAGGCTGGCGTCCGGGGCGCCGATGAACTGGCGAGGAGTCCCGGCATGTTCTTCATCATCGGCCTCGTGGTGGTGTTCGGTGCGGTCGTCACCGGGTACCTCATGGAAGGCGGGAAGATCCCGATCCTGCTGCATCCGCTGCCCGCCGAAGGCACCATCATCCTCGGCGCGGCCATCGGCTCCTTCCTGGCCGCCAACCCCCTGGGCCTCATCAAGCGGGTGGTGGGGGACGTCTCCAAGCCCCTGAAGGGCAGCCCGTACACCAAGCCGGTGTACATGGAGATGCTGATGATGCAGTACGAGGTCTACGTGAACATCAAGAAGGGGGGCCTGCTGGCCCTGGAACAGGATGTCAACGACCCGCACAACTCGACGATCTTCAAGAAATACCCAACCTTCCTGGAGAACCATCACGCCCTGGACTTCTTCTGCGATTCGATGAAGCTGCTCATCAACGGCAGCGCCAAGATGGACGAGATTGACCTGGTGATGGACACGGACCTGGATGTCCACCACGCGGAGAACGCGGCTCCGGGCGCCTCCCTGAGCGTGATGGCCGATGCCTTCCCTGCCTTCGGTATCGTCGCCGCCGTGATGGGCGTGGTGATCACCATGGGCTTCCTGGACCAGCCCCCCAATGTCATCGGGGAGCACGTCGGCTCCGCCCTGACGGGGACCTTCCTCGGCATCCTGCTCTCCTACGGCGTGTTCTCGCCGCTCGCCAAGAACATTGATGCCGTGAACGGCGCGGAGGCCTTCTACTACAACTGCCTCCGTTCGGGCCTGACGAGCTTCGGCAACGGGGCAGCCCCCGTGACTGCCGTGGAGTTCGCCCGACGCAACATCCCCTCCCCCGAGCGCCCGGGATCGGGCGAACTGGAGGAAGTGGTGCGGCAGATCAAGCCGAGGTAGGGCGCGGTGGCCGATCAGCAGGCGGAAACCAAGATCCGCATCGTGAAGAAGAAGGGCGGCCACGGCGGCGCCCACGGCGGGGCCTGGAAGGTGGCCTACGCCGACTTCGTGACCGCCATGATGGCCTTCTTCCTCCTGATGTGGCTGCTCAACAGCGCGAACCAGAACACCAAGGCGGGCATCGCGGGGATGTTCCAGGATCCCAACTTCTTCAACACCCAGCGGGGCAAGGAGATCCTGGCCAACTACGGGAAGGGCATCCTGCCCGGCGGTCGGGGCATGGCACCGGGACCGGACGGCAGCACGGCCAACACCACCGCGGCCGCGCTCGAGCGCCGGGCGCTCCAGTCCACGGCGGACGCCATCGAGGCATCCTTCACCAACGACGAGATGCTCAAGGCCTTCAAGGACCAGATCCACCTGGACTTCACTGACGAGGGCCTGCGCATCCAGATCCAGGACAAGGCCGGGCGCCCCCTCTTCGATTCGGGCAGCGCCAAGCTCCAGCCCTACGCCCTGTCCATCCTGCAGGTGATCGCCCGCGAGCTGGGCAAGCTGCGGAACCGGGTGGTGATCGGTGGCCATACGGACAGCCAGCAGTACCCCAACCAGATCTACACCAACTGGGAACTCAGCTGCGACCGTGCCAATGCCGCCCGCCGGGCCCTGATCAGCGCCCCCCATGGCCTGCGGCCCGACCAGGTCCGCCGGGTCACGGGCTACGCCGACACCATGCCCATGGAAGGCCTGGATCCCCAGGATCCCAGGAACCGCCGCATCTCCATCGTGGTGCTCTCCTCCGAGGGCGAGGCGGCCGAGACCCGGCGCGAGAAGGCCCGGCCGAACCTGCCGGCGTCCCCTGGAAACAAGGAAGCGCCCGGAGGTACGGGCGCTTCGTGAGGGTGAAGTAGGTGGGGTTGCGTATGGCAGGAAGTAGAAGCGGGAACTCCCGTGGGGGAGCTGGTCTCAAGAGGTGGGACTGAAGGTGGCGGGAAGCCCTTGCGGGCACCTCGCCGACAGGATAGCTCCACGGGCTCCCGGACGCCAGGCCCTCAGGAGCCCGGCACCGCGAAGAGGGCCGGATCCACCCGGCCGGGGTGCCAGTGGGCGAAGGAGAGGGTCAGGGTCGCGCCATTCGGCTCCTGGATCTCCATCCGGGGCACGACCGGCCGGCCTTCGACCCGCACGGGCGGCTCGAAGCGGACGATGCGTTCCGGCTTCCCCGAGGCCAGGAGGAAGTCCCCCTGGAGCGGCGCGCCGCTGGCCTGGTCCACCCACAGGCGCACGGTCCGGGCGCTGAGGATCGGTCGCAGGGCCACGAGATCCAGGCGCCAGCAGGGCCGGCCCTCGAAGCTCCCGGCTTCCATCCGGGCGATCCGGTAGTCCGCGGCGAAGCGGGTCCGGGCCACGTCGCCCGCCGAGGCGGGGCCCATGAGCCGCTGCTGGGGCGTCACCCGGATGGGGCGTTTCGTGCCGGGGAGCAGCAGCCACAGGTCGTCCCCCTTCTGGAGCACGGCGCGGCCCCGCTCGGCCGGTGAAAGGCCGTCCAGGCGCACGTCTCCACCCTCTCCCACCGAGACGCGCCACCGCTGGATGGAGGACCCCGAGGCCAGGGTCAGCTCCACGGTGAACGTCGGCCAGGGGTGCCGCATGCGGTCCACGCGGGCCAGGATCGCCTCCCCCTGGGCGGGAAGGGG
Source organism: Holophagaceae bacterium (assembly GCA_027451045.1). Classification (GTDB taxonomy): domain Bacteria; phylum Acidobacteriota; class Holophagae; order Holophagales; family Holophagaceae; genus Geothrix. The sequence goes on from DAIDKC010000156.1 coordinate 12,601, forward strand.
CGCCGCGGCCGCCAGGGGCAGGGCGCAGAGGAGGAGGCAGACTGCAGGGGAGCGCATCAGGCGCGGCCGTAGTCGTCCTGGAGGCGCTCGATGTCCCCTTCGTCAAAGGTGCCGAGGCTCACCTCCAGCACCCGCACGGGGTGGCCCGTGGCCGCGTCGCAGCGGAGGCGATGGGTGCTGCCCACCGGGAGCCACACCTGCTCGCCCGGGGCCGGCCGGAGGGTCTCGCCGTTCCTGTCCACCACCACGCCCGGGTCCAGCGCCACCCACAGCTCGTCCCGGTGGCCGTGGCGCTGGAGGCTCAGCTGCTGGCCCGGATGGCAGGTCAGGATCTTGACCGTGCAGGGGGTGTTCAGCACGAACTGGTCGAAGGAGCCCCAGGGCTTGTCCACGTGGAGGGTGTCGGGTCGCTGCATGTCCGCTCGCTGGTCGGGGGCTTCCTTCCGGCTGTCCGGCAGCGCGGCGGGCCTCCTCGGGACTTGAGCATAGCCGCTAGGCGCGGCTTCCTGGGAGACCGAGCGGGACGGGGCGGGCTGAAAACGGAAGGACCCGGCAGCGCGGGTCCTTTTGCGACAGGTGCAGGAGCTCACTGCCAGGCTGTTCACGTTCTCGGCATCCCCGCTGGGGATACGCGAGGCTCCAAAACGAAAGGACCCGACACCGCGGGTCCTTTGCGCAAGGTGCAGGCGATCACTAGGCCAGATGGTTCACTTTGAGGGCCAGGCGGGACTTGGTGCGGTCGGCGGCGTTCTTGTGCATGACGCCCTTCCGGCAGGCCTGGTCCACGAGGCCCTGGGTGAGGGGGAGGAGCTTCGCGGCCTCGGCCTTGTTCCCCTCGGCGATCACCGCCAGGAACTTCTTCACGGCGGTCTTCAGGGCCGAGCGGTTGCTGCGGTTGCGGAGGCGGACCTCGGCATCGCGGCGGGCTTTCTTGGCGGCGGACTTGTGGTTGGCCATGAGGGCTTCTCCTGCTCCCCCAGACGGCAGGGGAAGCGCGAAGGATCATCCTATCGCGAAAGGGGTTTGGGTCAAGGGGAAAAGCCGGGGCCGGGAGGGCAATCGGCCCCTTCCCGAAGGGGCCACCCTGGGGGATCCTAGTCGGAGGCGATGGACCTCCGGGGAAGGATGGGGGTGATGCCACAGCAGCGACTGGAGACCGTGCGGGACCTGGCGGCCAAGGCGAAGGCCCTGCGCAGGGATGTCCTGCTGCAGATCTATTCGGCGCAGAGCGGCCATCCGGGCGGCAGCCTCAGCTGGATGGACCTGGGGGTGGTCCTCTACTACCACGAGATGACCGTCTTCCCGGAGGACCCCACGGATCCCGAGCGGGACCGCTTCGTGCTCTCCAAGGGCCACGCCTGCCCCGCGCAGTACGCCATCCTCGCCGACCAGGGCTTCTTCCCCAAGGACTGGCTGCCTACCTTCCGCCAGTACCCGACGCGCCTCCAGGGCCACGCCGAGAACCACTACACCCCGGGGGTGGAGGTCACCACGGGCAGCCTCGGCCAGGGCCTGCCCCAGGCCGTGGGCATCGCCCTGGGCCTGAAGGTCCAGAAGAAGCCCCAGCGCGTCTACTGCGTGGTGGGCGATGGCGAGAGCCAGGAGGGCGTGATCTGGGAGGCGGCCATGGCGGCGCCCCACCACAAGCTGGACAACCTCTGCGTCATCCACGACCTGAACGGCCTGCAGATTGATGGCGAGGTGAAAAAGGTCATGAACATCCAGCCCGTGACGGACAAGTGGCGGGCCTTCGGCTGGGCCGTGAAGGAGATCGACGGCCACGATTTCGCCCAGATCCTCGATGCGCTGGCGTGGGCGCGCACCGTGAAGGGCCAGCCCGCCGTCATCTGCGCCCGCACCGTGAAGGGCAAGGGCGTGAGCTTCATGGAGAACCAGGCCGGCTGGCACGGCGTGGCCCCCAAGACCGAGGACTACGAGAAGGCCCTGGCCGAACTGGCGGATTGACGCTGGATATCGGGTGGCGCCTGCGCCACCCCGATGAGGAACCCCGAATGGATGCATTGCGAACCACCTTCGAACGGCAGCTGACGGAGGCGCTCCCCGGTGTGGACATCGTCCTGGAGCGGCCCAAGTCCGGCGAGTTGGGGGACCTCGCCTTCCCCTGCTTCCGCGCCGCCAAGCAGCGGGGCACGAACCCCGTGCAGCTCGCGAAGGACCTGGCCGCGACACTGCCGGGCCTTGAAGGCGCCGCGCTCATGGCCGCGGGCCCCTACCTCAACCTCAAGCTCCGCCCGGAGGCCCGGGCCCAGGCGGTGCTCTCCGCCATCCTCGAGGCGAAGGATCGCCCCTATGGTGCCCGCTCGGCCAACGGGAAGAAGATCATCGTCGAGTACAGCTCCCCGAACATCGCCAAGCTCTTCACCATCGGCCACCTGCGCTCGACGATGATCGGCCACGCCCTGGCCCTGGCCCACCAGTTCCTCGGCTACGAGGTGCATCGCCTCAACCACCTGGGCGACTGGGGCACGCAGTTCGGCACGCTGCTGGCGGCCTACACCCGCTGGGCCCAGGCGGAGAACCCGGAGCTCGAACGCGACTTCGATTGGGCCGAGCCCGCCCCCGAGAAGCGCCGCTCGCCCCTCTTCCGCCTCTTCCAGCTCTACGTGCGCTTCCACGCCGAGGAGGAGCAGGATCCCGCCATGCGCGACGAGGCGCGGGGCTGGTTCCAGCGCCTGGAGGCCGGCGATGTCGAGGCGCGGCGGCTCTGGAGCTGGTTCCGGGAGATCTCCCTCAAGGAGTTCCAGCGCATCTACGACCGCCTGGGCGTGAGCTTCGACACCCTGGAACAGGGCGAGGCCTTCTACGAGGAGCGCCTGGCGCCCACCCTGAAGCGCCTGGAGGACGCAGGCCTGCTCACGGAAGGCGACCGCGGCGCGCGCATCGTCAACCTGGAAGACGTGGGTATTGCCACGCCCTGCCTCGTGCAGAAGGCCGACGGTACGAGCATCTACGCCACCCGCGACCTGGCCGCGGCCCTCTACCGGGAAGAGGCGTATCCAGGTTTCGAGAAGTGTCTCTACGTGGTGGGCACGGACCAGGTGCTGCACTTCCAGCAGGTCTTCGCCGTGCTGGAGAAGCTGGATCCCTGGTTCAAAGGACGCATGGTCCACACACCCTTCGGCATGGTGAAGCTGCCCGAGGGGAAGATGAGCACCCGCAAGGGCAACGTCATCTTCCTGGAGGACGTGCTGGACGAGGCCCGGGACCGTGTGGCCGCCATCATCGAGGAGAAGAATCCCGAGCTGGAAGGCAAGGAGGCCGTGGCCGAGATGCTCGGCATGGGCGCCGTGGTGTTCTTCGACGCCATGAACGACCGCGTGAAGCCCATCACCTTCACCTGGGACCGCGTCATCGCTCTCGACGGCGACACCGGCCCCTACGTGCAGTACGCCCACGCTCGCATCATGAGCGTGCTGCGGAAGGGCGGGACGGATCCCCGCTTCCCGGGGAATTCCAGGTTTGGCGATTGGGCCACGCCGGTGGAGACGCCTGATGGCGCAGCAGGTCCTTGCATTTCCTTCAAGGCACTCGAACTGGGCAAGGGCGCCTGGGAGGGCTCGAAGGAAGCACCCGTGGGGCTCGATTCCCCCCATGCCCAGGCGCTGCTGTTCGAGCTGGCCGGCTTCCCGGCCGCCGTGCAGGCCGTCGCCGATGGTTGCATGGCCACGCCCCTGGCCCGACAGCTGGTGTCCATTGCGCGGGCCTTCTCCGGCTTCTATACCCACGATCCCATCCTCAAGGATGAGGTTCAGGATCCGAACGTCCGTCGCTGGCGCCTCGCCCTCTGCGTCGCCACCGCCCGCGTCCTCCGCCAGGGCCTCTTCCTCATGGGCATTCAGGCCCCGGAGGAGATGTGAGCATCCCCCCACCCCGCACTCAGGAGCTCCCATGACCAAGTACGTGTTCGTCACCGGCGGTGTGCTCAGCTCCCTGGGGAAGGGCATTGCTGCGGCCAGTCTGGGCGCCCTGCTGGAGGCCCGAGGCCTCAAGGTCACGCTCATGAAGATGGACCCCTACCTCAACGTGGATCCGGGCACGATGTCGCCCTTCCAGCACGGCGAGGTGTTCGTCACCGACGACGGCGCGGAGACGGACCTGGACCTGGGCCACTACGAGCGCTTCACCTCCGTGCCCACCACGCACAACCACACCATCACCACCGGGAAGATCTACAACACGGTGATCCAGAAGGAGCGCCGCGGCGACTACCTGGGCAAGACGGTGCAGGTGATCCCCCACATCACCGACGAGATCAAGGGCGTCATCCGCAAGGTCGCCAAGGACATGGACGTGGTGATCGTCGAGATCGGCGGCACGGTGGGCGACATCGAGAGCCAGCCGTTCCTGGAGGCCATCCGCCAGTTCAAGCTGGAGGTGGGGCTCGGCAACGCCCTCAACATGCACCTCACGTACGTGCCCTACATCAAGGTGGCCGGTGAGCTGAAGTCCAAGCCTACCCAGCACAGCGTGAAGGAGCTGCGGGCGCTGGGCATCCAGCCGGATGTGCTGCTCTGCCGAGCTGACGTGAACAGCCCGCGGGAGCTGAAGGACAAGATTGCCCTGTTCTGTTCTGTCACGCCCGATGCGGTGTTCAGCGGCCGGGACGCCCACTCCATCTACGAAGTTCCCCTGAACCTGCACGACGAGGGCCTGGACGGGAAGGTGGCCTCACTCCTGGGGCTGGGCGAGAAGGCCCCGGACCTGAGCGCGTGGCAGGACCTGCTGCATCGCATCCGCAATCCCAAGGGCAGCGTGCGCATCGCTGTGGTGGGCAAGTACGTGGAGTTCAAGGAGAGCTACAAGAGCCTCATCGAGGCCCTGCACCACGCGGGCTATGGCCTGGAGACGCAGGTGGACCTGAAGTGGATCGAGGCCGAGGATCTGGAGAACCAGGACCCGGCGCCCTTCCTCCAGGACTGCGATGGGATCCTGGTGCCCGGCGGCTTCGGCGTGCGCGGCACCCGGGGCATGATCAAGTCCATCCAGTACGCCCGGGAGCACAGGATCCCCTTCTTCGGCATCTGCCTCGGGATGCAGATGGCGTCCGTCGAGTTCGCCCGGAACGTGGTCGGGCTCGATGGCGCCGATTCCACCGAGTTCGACGAGGCGCCGCGGCACAAGGTCATCTTCAAGCTGCGGGAGCTGGTGGATGTGGAGGAACTGGGGGGCACCATGCGCCTGGGCGCCTATCCCTGCCGCCTCGCCCCCGGCAGCCGCGCCGAACGGGCCTACGGCGCCACCGAGATCCGCGAGCGGCATCGCCACCGCTACGAGTTCAACCACGAGTACAAGAAGGCCCTGGAGGACCGCGGCCTGCAGTTCACGGGCATGAGCCCCGACGGTGTATTCGTGGCGATCGTGGAGCTGAAGGACCACCCCTACTTCCTGGCCTGCCAGTTCCATCCGGAGTTCAAGAGCCGGCCCCTGAACCCGCACCCACTCTTCACGTCCTTCGTGAAGGCGAGCCGCGAAAACCGCGGCTGATCGTCCCTCCGCGCATCGCGATTCTCCGCCCTGCCAAGTGAATCCTGGGCTGGGCGGAGCATTGTGATATTGACGCTTTGTAAACAGGAATACCAAAAGATTACCCGATCATCATCTTTCATGAAAACCGCCAAAACGGGAGGGCTATCATTCCGGTCAGCTTCCGGTCCATGCAGATGGATCTGGGTTCTGGATCATTGCCAGGGTCGATGGAGGAATGGCCATGCAGCTATCGGGATTGCGCTACGGATCCAAGCTTCTGCAACTGGTCGAATTTCCAGTGGCGGATTTCATCGATGGCTCCGCCTCGAACCACGAGATCCAGCATTTCCTCGAAAAGCACCGAAAGCTGGTGGTGAAGCCGGCCTTCTATGGCGGTGTCGGTAAGAAGGGCAAGGCCGGATTGATCCGCATGGTGAGCACCTTGCAAGAGGCGTTGCAGGCCAAGCGAGACCTGTTCTTCGCCCAGCACTCCTATGGCAACAAGACGGTAACGGCCAATGGCGTAACCATGGAAGCCTTTGTGCCGTCCGATCTGGAGGTCTATTTCAGTATCACCAGCTCCAGCGACTGCCGGGGGCCGGTGTTCACCATCACGCCTTGGGGCGGCGTGGATATCGAGGCGCTCCCACCGGATAAGAAGGTCGTGGTGGAGATCGATCCGTTCATCGGAATCAACGCCTTCGAGATCACGAACGCCCTCACGGATACCGGCTGCCCAGAAGCCTTCATCTCTGCCCTGGTCCAGCACCTTCCCAAACTCTGGGAGTTGTACGACGGC
>DAIDKC010000157.1 GCA_027451045.1 Holophagaceae bacterium
AAGGAGGGGGAGGAGACCCTGGTCCAGGTGATCAAGGACCCCATCGGCTCCAAGGGCCCCCGCCTGTCCCGCCACCTCAGCTTCCCGGGGCGGTTTCTGGTCTTCATGCCGGGCATCGAGCACATCGGCATCTCCCGGAAGATCACCGAACCCGAGGAGCGCGACCGGCTCCGGGCCCTCATCCAGAGCCACGCCCAGCCCGGCGAGGGCTTCATCGTCCGCACCGCCGCCATCGGAGAGAAGGACGAGGACCTGGTGGGCGATGTGGCCTTCCTGCGCCAGCTCTGGGACGACCTGCAGGCCCAGGCGGCCCGCGTCTCCCCGGCCCGGCTCGTGTGGCAGGACCTCCGGCTGCTCCAGAAGGTGCTGCGGGACATCTTCCGGGAGGAGGTGGCCAGCTTCTGGGTGGATGACGCCGCCACCCATGCCGAGGTGGTCGCCTTCGTGGAGAAGCTGCACCCGGAATGGGCCAACCGCGTGAAGCGCTTCACCTCCGATCTGCCCATCTTCGAGGCCTTCGGCATCGAGCAGGAGATCGAGGCGGCCCGCCAGCCGAAGGTCTTCCTCAAGCACGGCGGCTCCATCGTCCTCAACCAGACCGAGGCCCTGGTCAGCGTGGACGTCAACACGGGCAAGTTCGTCGGGAAGAAGGATCTCGAGGAGACCGTCTTCCTCACCAACCTCGAGGCCATCCCCGAGATCGTGCGCCAGCTCCGCCTGCGCAACCTCGGGGGCATCGTCGTCATTGATTTCATTGACATGGCGGACCCGGAGCACCGGGAGGCCGTGCTGACGCGCCTCCAGGAGGAGCTGAAGCGGGACCGGAACCACGCGCGGGCCGGCGCCCTCTCGGAATTCGGCCTCGTGGAACTGACGCGGAAGCGCACGGGCCCATCCCTGGAGCGCCTGCTCACCCAGCCCTGCCCCATCTGCGGCGGGTCCGGGCGCCTGGCCAGCCCCGAGACCGCCCTGCTCAAGGCCTACCGGGAACTGGTCAGGCTCGGCGAACGCCTCCGGGGCGGGAATGTGCGCCTGACCATCCACCCCGAACTGGCCGCGGCGCTCCATGTCGAGGCCCGGGAGGGGCTGTCGCAGCTCGTGCGCCTGCTGGGCGCCCGGGTCCAGTGGAGCGAGCGCCCGGACGCCCCCCGGCAGGCCGTGGACCTCGAACTCGACCTGGTGGTCCAGGACAGCGCCTCGGCCTGAGGGGCGGGACCTACCCCAGGCAGGTCGGACAGCGCTCGCCGGCCCGGAGGGACTCCAGCAGGGTCGGGACCCGATCCAGGCCGCGCACCTCGAACAGGGGCAGGTGGGGATCGTGGGCGGGCCTGGGCCTGCCTTCGCGGTTCACCCAGATGGCGGTCCAGCCCGCGGCCAGGGCGCCCTCCACATCATCCGTCCAGCTGTCCCCCACCATGGCCAGGTTGCCCGGGAAGAGCCCCAGACCCCGCTGGACGGCCTCGAAAGCGGCCGGGTCGGGCTTCAGCGCACCCAGTTCGGCGCTGAGGAACCGGTAGCGGATCCGGGAGGCCACTCCCAGCCGCTCCAGCAGGTCCAGGCCGAAGTCCTGGGTGTTGGAGAGCAGCGCCAGCCGGGCCAGCTCCCGGGTGGCCTCCAGGGCCCGGGGCACCTCGGGGAACCAGTCAGCCAGGCGGCCCGAGGCCAGGAAGGCCCCGGCGATGTCCGCCTCCTGGCGCGGATCCAGTCCCACCCGGTCCCGCCAGGCGGCCAGGAAGTCCTCGGCGGTACCGTAGGGCCGGGTCATGCCATCGCGGATCATCTCCCCGTGCAGGGCCGCCTGGTCCGGGCGGAGCAGCCCCTTCAGGCGCTGGAACGGACTCCCGCCGGGACTGGACACCAGCGTGTTCCAGAGGTCGAAGACGACGGCCCGGATCATGAACCGCTCGTCGTCCGGGCCCGGAACGGCACTCCGAAGGAGATCCCCGCCACCTCGAACCGGGCCTCCCCGGCCAGGGTCCAGGTGGCGGGGGCGTGGTGGAGGACCACACCGGACAGCGGGCCCCAGGCGTTCCGCAGGTCGCCGTAGCTGAAGGTCAGCTCGGCGTGGAGGGTGCTCCGGCCCCCCGGGACCAGGTCGAGGCCCTGGGGGAAGGCCACCGTGCCGATGGGATGGTCCACCCCCTGCACCAGGAGGTGCAGGTCGCCGGAGACGCTCCGGGTCCGGAGATGCACGCCGGAGGGGTTGTCCACGCCCAGGTCCAGGCCGAGGCGGAGGCGGGAGCGGTCCAGCGGGAAGGCCAGGTCGAGGCTCGGTTCCACGCGCTCCAGGGTGAAGTGGAGCTGACGGGCAGCCGTCTGGAGCTGGAGCGCGGGATCCAGGACCTGGCATCCCCCCAGGAGGACCAGCGGAACGGCCGCGAGCAGGCGACGCATCACGCCCCCCGGTAGATCACGCAGTTGTCGGTGGTCTCGTAGACCTCGATCTGGCAGAGCTGGGGCAGGCCGGGCTTGAGCTGTTCCCAGATCCAGACGGCGATGTTCTCCGCGGTGGAGAGCGGGATGAGGTCGTTGAGGAAGCGGTGGTCCAGGCGTCCGATCACCTTCTCCGCCACCACCTTCGAGAGGTCGTCGAAGTCAATGATCATGCCCGTAGCCGGGTCCGGGCTGCCCTCCACGGACACGAAGAGCTTGTAGCTGTGGCCGTGCAGGTTCCGGCACTTCCCCGGGTGGTTGTAGATGAAGTGGGCGGCCTCGAACCAGTATTCCTTGCGAAGGATCATCGTCATTCCTGGGAAGGGCCCCGCGACGGGGTCCTCCAGTCTAGCCCGCCTCCCGTCAATGCACGACGTTGCCGGCGTTGAAGAGCGGGACGTACACCGCCAGGAGCAGGGCGAGGACCATCACGCCCATGAAGAGGATGAGGATCGGACCGATGAGGGTGGTGACGGCGGTGGTGGCCTTCTCCACTTCCTGGTCGAAGAAGTCCGCCACGTGGTCGAGCATCTCGGGCAGGGCGCTGCTCTGCTCGCCGACGCGGACCATCTCCACGGCCAGCGGATCCAGCAGCTTCGCCCGGTCCAGGGAGAGGTGGAGGCTGCCGCCGGCACGCACCTGCTCGGTCACATCCCGGAGCCCGCCCTTCATGCGCTCGGAGGGGGTGGTGCGCTGGACCACCTCCAGGGCCTGGACCACGGGCAGGCCGCCCGCCAGGAGCACGCCCAGGGTGCGGGCGAAGACGCTGGAGTGGTACATCCGGTAGAGGACACCCAACCGGGGGATGGCCAGCAGGCTGCGCTCGGCCAGCTTCCGCCCCGCATCCGACACCACCATCCACCGCGCGAAGACCACCAGGGCGGCCAGGGCCAGTCCCTGGGCCCAGAGGGTGGAGCTCACCGCGTGCCCGATGTCGAGCAGGACCTTGGTGATGACCGGCATCTGGACGTCCCCCCCGGCATAGAACTCCGCGAACCGGGGGAGCACCACGTTGAAGATCACCGCCAGGGCGATGAACATCACCACCACCAGGAAGGCCGGGTAGAAGAGCGCCTCGAGGATCCGGCGGCGGCTGGCCTGGGCGAACTTCTGGAAGGAGAGCCAGCGGGCGATGACCTCCGGCAGGGTGCCGCTGCGCTCCCCGGCGACCACGTTGCTGCGGTAGACCGGCGGGAAGGTGCCCACCTGCTCCATCGCGTCGGAGAAGGACATGCCCTCCCGCACCAGGTCCACCACCTGGGAGAGGCTCCGGCGCAGCAGGGGGTCCTTGCCGTGGCCCACGAGGAGTTCCAGGGACTGGAGCAGGGGGATGCCCGCCTTGAGGAGCGCCAGCAGCTCCTGGTTGAACAGCACCAGGGTTTCGGTCTTGATCTGGGACCGGCTCCGGAAGGCCGTATCGGTGCGCCTGACCTCCAGCGGGAAGCCCCCCTCGGCCATCACCCGCGCCCGGACGTCCGCGGCGCTGGCCGCCTCGAAGTCCCGCGTGAGGACCTCGCCGTTGGCATGGGTGAGCTTGACCGTGAAGCGCATGGGCACCTGGAAGTCTTTGAGGATACCGGAAGCCCGCAGGGATGGCCGCAAGGGGGAAGCCTCGCCCCGGATGCATCCGATCGCGGCGCTGGAACGTATAGGTCTGTAGAACGACCCCGAGGACCCCTTGGACTGCGACCTCCCCATGGACCTGGAAGGCCTCCCCGCCGGCGCCGGATGCCTGGCGGACGCCCTGCGGGACCACCAGGCCATGGTCTTCTCCATCGCCCTGCACTGTCTCCGGGACCGCGCCCTGGCGGAGGACATCGCCCAGGAGGCCTTCCTGCGCCTGTCCACCCGGCTTGGCACCCTCCGCTCCCCGGAGCATCTCGCCAACTGGCTCCGCGCCGTCACGGTCCGCCTCTGCATTGACGAGATCCGGCGGCACCCCGTCCGCCGGACCCTCCACCTGGACGCCCTCCCGGAACCGGCCGCGGAGATCCCGGAGCACGATCCCCTGCTTCTCGAGCATCTCCGCCGCCTGGTCGCGGAACTCCCCGAGCAGTCCCGGGTAGCCGTGGTCCTGCGCTACCAGGAGGACCTCGACCCCCAGGAGATCGCGGACATCCTGAACGCCTCCGTCCACACGATCAAGAGCCGGCTCCAGCGGGGCCTC
>DAIDKC010000158.1 GCA_027451045.1 Holophagaceae bacterium
AAATCCTAGCGCCCGCCGCCTCCGCCACCCCGGACGGGCGCACCACCACCAAGGCACTGCTGGAGAGGGTCCACGCCCTCTCTGGCGGCCTGCGGGCGATGGTGAAGGCGCAGGGGCACCAGCCGAAGGGAGCCAAGAACGCCAAGGGCCAGAAGATCGGCGGTCAGTTCACAGCACCCAATAGATTCGACTTTGTCCCAGCGCCAGGAGGTGGAACGGCTTGGTGGCACATCGATGACGACACTGCCCAGATGGCCGGATTAAAGAAGGGGGGCGAAATCCGCGTCCAGCATGGGTTCCAAGACCCATCCAACCCGCAGAAGGGATTCGGAATCGTCCACCTCGACTTCCGTCACGAGAAGGACTACAAAGCCGCGGGATTCAAAGACGCACGCGAGTTCCTGGCCCACATTCTCCAGGAAGGATCGTGTGATTCCGGCAAGCGTGCGTGAAGGCCAAGGTCGATGGCCGATAGGTTTGTGGGGTCGATGGAGGCCTCATGGTCAAGGGAAGGCAGGAGCCCTCGCAGAAGCAGTTGGACGAGCTTCGCGGTCAGATTGAGGATTGGCGGGAGAATCGAAAGGCGCCTGGCCCGATGGCGGTAGAGCTATGGGACGAGGCCGTGGTGCTGGCCAGGAAGTTCGGCGTCTGCAGGATCGCCCGGGCGCTCACGCTCGACTACACGTCCCTGCGGAAGCGGGTGGAGAAGGTCCCTGAGAGGGGCCTGGTGAAACCCACCTTCGTCCACCTACCGATGACCGTGGCCCCAGAGATGGCGCCGAGTGCCACACCCGGAGCCATGATCGAGATCACCACCCCTGACGGTGCCCGACTGCATATCCATCTGGAAGCTGGACGAGGCATGGAAGCCGCGGGCATCGTGGCGGCCTTCCTGGGGGCTCGCGGTTGATCCAGATCACGCCGCAGATGAGGATCCTCGTAGCCGTGGAGGCGGTGGACTTTCGGCGCGGGATCGACGGGCTGGCCCAGATCTGCCGTGAGGCCCTGGCGTCGGATCCGTTCTCCGGTACCGTGTTCGTGTTCCGGGGACGGTCGGGCACGTCGATCAAGCTGCTCGCCTTTGATGGTCAGGGCTACTGGCTGTGCCAGAAGCGGCTTTCCAAGGGACGATTCCGCTGGTGGCCGGGCAAAGCGGGTTCGGCTTCTGCGCGGCTCCTCGCCCACGAGTTGCAGGTGCTCATCTGCGGGGGCGACCCGGCAGGTGCCAAGGTGCCTCCCGCCTGGCGCGCGGTCGGTGCGCATCCCGTGCTGGGTTCTGATGTAACTATTTAATAGGATTCGAGTTTTATTCGCTTGTACGAACCCAGGAATGACCCACATTAGGTGGCATGGGCCAGAGCAAGCAGCGCAAGAAGGCGGTACCGCCACAGCGTCCGGAGCTGTGGTTCAGGGAGGTCTCCGCGGAGACGCTGCGCAAGAACCTGGTCCAGCTCCGCGAGGCCATGGGGGAAGGCGAGGTCTACGACAACTTCAGGGTGATGACGGAGACCATGCTCCTGGTCCGGGACGAGGCCAACCAGAAAGGGGTCAGTCTCCAGCGTCTGAAGTTCCTGCTGTTTGGTTCGAAAACCGAGTCCTTCGCGGCGGTGTGCCGGCGGGCGAAGCAGGAACAATCGGCGGGCAGGCCCAAGGAGCCACGGGAGAAGGCGAAGGGGCATGGGCGTAACGGCACTGCGGATTTCCCCAAGGCCACGCGGATCCCCGTGCCACTGGAGGGCGCAGCGAGCGGCGAGGACTGCCCGCACTGCCCGAAGGGCAAGATCTATCCCGTGAAGGAGCCCTCCACGCTGCTGCGGATCACCGGCGTGGCTCCGTTCCAGGCAAGCATCTACGAACGGGAGCGCAGGCGCTGCAATCTCTGCGGCGAGGTATTCACCGCCCCGGCACCGGCTGGCGTGGGCGAGGCCAAGTACGACCACAGCGTGGCCGCCCTGCTGGGTTTATTGCGCTACGGGGCGGGCCTGCCCATGAACCGGATCGAGCGACTTCAGCTCGCGCTCGGGATCCCTCTGCCAGCTTCCACCCAATGGGAGCTGCTGCTCGAGGCCGCGGGCCTCCTCGCCCCGGCCCAGGCGGAGCTGATCCGCCAGGCCGCCCAAGGCCAGGTGATGTACAACGACGACACGGTCATGCGGATCCTGGAGAAGACCCCCATCGCCAAAGCAGGACGCAAGGCGGTTTACACCAGCGCCATCCTTTCTCGGGTCGGGGAGCACCGGATCGCCTTGTTCATCACGGGCCACAACCACGCTGGGGAGAACCTGGAAGCCGTGCTGAAGCATCGGACCGAGAACCTTCCGGCCCCCATCCAGATGTGCGATGCCCTCGCGGCCAACACGGTGGGCGAGGCCGGTGAGTTGAACACCATCCTGGCCCACTGCCTGGCCCATGCCCGCCGCCGGTTCGTGGAGGTGGAGAACCGGTTCCCCGGCGAGGTCGAACACCTGCTGCGGGAACTCCGGGAGGTCTACCGGGCCGATGCCCAAGCCAAGCGCGAGGGGATGGACCCCCAGGCCCGGTTGGCCTTCCACCAGGAGCAAAGCGGGCCCATCATGGCGGGCCTGGAGGTCTGGCTCCGGGACCAGATCGAAGATGGGAAGGTGGAACCCAACTCCGGCCTGGGCCAGGCCATCACCTACATGCGAAAGCACTGGACCGAGCTGACGCTGTTCCTCCGCGAGCCCGGAGCGCCCCTGGACAACAACCTGTGCGAGGCCACGTTGAAGCGGGCCATCATGCACCGGAAGAATTCCCTGTTCTACCGGTCCATCACCGGAGCCAGGACCGGGGACACCTTCATGAGCCTGATCCACTCAGCGGAACTGAACGGTGTCGAGCCGTTCGAGTACCTGATCGAGTTGCTGAAGCATCCGGAAGAGGTTCGGCAGAATCCCGCGCAGTGGATGCCCTGGTCCTATCCGGCACCGGCGGGCTCGGGCTGATCGAGACCCAAAGTTGGGCGCTTTGGCTTGAGTGGTGGACGCTCAAGTGGACCCAATATTCCGATTTCAGCCCACGACGCTCAAGTTGGACAGCGCTGCTGGAAAGACACGATGAGACGCGACTTGGCCGCCCAAGGCCCATCACGCGGATCGCCCATCCCTTCTGGATGGGGGCGGTTCCGGTGCCCCAAGCGGCGTGGGTTGCCCTGATGAGGACCCCACGCTACCGCCTTCGGGGAGGCCCCTCACTCCCCGCCGTGGGGATGTCCTGGGAGGACATCACGCGCCCCAGTGGCTTTTTGGATCGGCTGAACGCGGCCACTGAGGGGGCAAGGCCCGAGGGCCA
>DAIDKC010000159.1 GCA_027451045.1 Holophagaceae bacterium
CGGCGCCAACCTGAGCCTTGCCAACCTGGCCGGCGCGGACCTCTCCGGCGCCGACCTCCACTGGGCCAGCCTCACCGAGGCCGACCTCCAGGGCGCGAACCTCAGCCAGGCCAACCTCAAGGGCACGAACCTCTCCGGGGCCAACCTCGCCGGCTCGGACCTGCGGCACCTGGACATCCTCCAGTACGACCGAGGGGACGTGCCCAAGCTGAAGGGCGCGAACCTCAGCGGTGCCAACCTCGCGGGAACGCGCCTCCGGGGCATTGACCTGGGCCACACCAACCTGAGCCGGGCGGACCTCCAGAGCGCGATGCTCCACCAGGCCAATCTCGAAAGCGCGGACCTGCGCGAGGCGAACCTGAAGGGGGCGGATCTGGGCGAATGCACCCTCAGCGGCTCGGTGCTCGCCGGCGCCAACCTGGGGGGCGCGCACCTCGGCGGCGCGGTCCTGGGCGGCACCGACCTCCGCGGCTCGGACCTCACGGGCGCGGACCTGCGCGAGATCAACCTCAGGGGCGCGAACCTCAGCGGCGCGAACCTCAGCGGAGCCAGCCTGACCGGGGCCCAGTTGGACGACGCGGTGCTCGCCGGAACCGTCCTCGTGGGCGCCAATCTCGCGAGCGTGGACCTATCCCGCAAGAACCTCAAGGGGGCCACCCTCTCCCGGGCCGATCTCACCCAGACGAACCTGGACGGCGCCAACCTCGCGGGGGCCATCTTCAGCGGCGCCCGCTTTGCCGAGACCCACCTCGGAGGGGCCAACCTCCGGGGCGCCCAGCTCGGAAACAGCGACCTGCGCACCGCCAACATCTGCGGAGCCGACCTCAGCAGCGCCGACCTCGCAGGGACGGACCTGAGGGACAGCATCCTCAGTGCGAACTTCCACGGGGCCAACCTCTGCGCCGCCACACTCCAGGGCGCCACCCTGGACCGCGCGGTCTTCACCGGGGCCAACCTCTCGGATGTGGACCTCCGAGGCTTCATCCTCGAAGGCATGGACCTGAACCATGCGGTGCTGGACGGAGCCACCCTCGCGGGCAGCGTGCTCCGGGGCGCCATCCTGCGTTCCGCCCGGGGCCTGGGCGCGGACTTCAACGGCTGTGACATGGCGGGAGCCGACCTGCGTGCCTCCGACTTCAGCGGAGCCCATTTCGGCGGGTGCAACCTGGAGGGCGCGAACCTCCGCGAGGCCAACCTCGCCTCCCTGCCCACGGAATCCCGGGGCGAGTACCGCACCAACCTGAGCGGCGCGAACCTGACCCGCGCCAACCTCGGAGGCGCCAGCCTCTACCAGGCCAACCTGAACGAGGCCCGGCTGGTGAATGCCGACCTCACCAGCGCCAGCCTCGTGTGGGCCGACCTCCGCGGCGTGGACCTCCGCCAGACCACCTTCAAGGACACGGATCTCCGGCAGGCCAACCTCGACGGCGCCAACCTCTGCGGGGCCGACCTGCGGGAGACCCTCCTCCAGGATGCCTTCCTGGACGGCGCCAACCTCTCCGGCGCCAACCTCTCCGGCGTGAAGCTCGCGGGTGCGGACCTGCGGCGCACCAACCTGATTGATGCCAGCCTGGACGGGGCGGATCTCAGCGGCGCCAACCTGGTGGGCGCGAACCTGGTGTGGACCAACCTGAGCGGGGCCAACCTCAGCCGGGCCAATCTCAGCCACGCCAAGCTCAGCGGCGCCAACCTGGGAGGGGCGGATCTCCGCGAGGCCGATCTCACGGACACCAACCTCGACAACGCCAGCCTCCAGACCGCCAAGCGCTGACCGGCGCGGCCGACCGGCAGCAGGGCCGGCCCCTCAGAACCTGGGCTTGTCCGGGCTCCGGGTGGGGCTCACGGCTTCCGCTGGGGCCTGGAAAGGCCGCTCGCTGAAGCGGTCGTCCCGGCGCGGGTGCAGTTCGGGCTCCGGGGCCTCGGCGGCGGGCACCGCGCTGCGGGGCATGCAGGTGCCCTGGAGGGTGCCCCCCTCGTCCACCACCAGGGAGCCCAGCTCCATCTCGCCTTCCACCCAGCCGGTGCGCTGGATCTCCAGGCAGCCCATCACCCGGACCACGCCTTCGACCCTGCCGCTCACCCGCAGGTTCCGCACCTGGAGGGTGCCCCGGACCCATCCGCCAGGAGCCACCACCACATCGCCCTCGCTGAGCAGGGTGCCTTCCACTCCCCCCTCGACACGCAGGCCCTCGGACCCGACATGGAGATCGCCCTGCCAGCGGGTCCCCTCCCCCAGGACGGTGCGGACCTCCTGGAACCCGTGGGCGCGGACCGCCGCCTTGGCCTTGCTGTCGTTGAACATGGTTCCCCGTGTGCCGGGACCGCCTGGGCCTCGCCGACAGCCTCTTATCGGCCCGCCGTCCAGGAACTCTTGAGCCGGTGCAATACTTGGATCCGCGCCACCCTCCGGGCCCTCCTCCATGCGCTTCCTGCACACCTCCGACTGGCACCTGGGCAAGACCCTCTGCCACGCCGATCTCCTGGACGACCAGGCCCACGCCCTGGACCAGGTGGCGGCCATGCTGCGGGAGACCCGTGCCGAGGCCCTCGTGGTGGCGGGGGACGTGTACGACCGGGCCGTGCCGCCCCGGGAGGCCGTGGGCCTGCTGGACCAGTTCCTCCACCGCATGGCCCGGGATCTCGCGGTGCCCGTGCTGATGATCGCCGGCAACCACGACAGCCCCGAGCGGCTGGGATTCGCTTCGCGCTTCCTGGCCTCCCACGGCCTGCATGTGGCGGGCCCCCTGGCCCCCGAGGCGGAGCCCGTGGTGCTCGGCGGCGCCGCGTTCCACCTGCTGCCCTACGGGGACCCCGCGGTGGGCCGCCACGCCCTGGGCGAGGAGGGACTGCGCACCCACCAGGACCTCCTCGCGGCCCAGCTGGCCCGCGCCCGGGCCCGCCACCCGGCCGGCTGCCGCTTCGTGGCCGTGGCCCACGCCTTCGTGACGGGCAGCCAGTCCTGCGACTCGGAGCTGGGACTGGGCGTCGGGGGGGCTGGCCAGGTGGAGGCATCGGTCTTCGCCGGCTGCGATTACGTCGCCCTGGGGCACCTCCATCGCCCCCAGGAGGCCGGAGGCCCGGCGATCCGGTACGCGGGGAGCCTCCTGAAGTACAGCGCCTCCGAGGCGGGGCACGTGAAGGCCGCCACCCTCGTGGAGCTGCCGGAGCGAGGCCCGGCCCGGACGGAGCCCCTGCCCTTCACGCCCCGGCGCGACCTCCGCCACCTCCGGGGCGCCTTCGCCGAACTCCTCGCCGGCGTACCGGGCAGCCGGGAGGACTACCTGTTCCTCGAACTCACCGATAGCGGCCCCGTCCTCGACGCCATGGCCCGCTTGCGCCAGGTCTATCCCAACCTGCTGGGGCTCCAGCCCGCCGCCGCCACCGGCGGGGAGGGCGTGGAGCCGGTGGGTCCCGATCCGAGAGACCTCGACCCGGCCCGGCTGTTCGACGCCTTCTTCCGGCAGGGCTCCGGCCGCAGCCTGGACGAGGAGGAGCGCGCCCTCTTCCTCGAGGCCGTGGCCCAGGCCGACCGGGAGGGGGCGCCATGAAGCCCCTCCGCCTGGTCCTCGAGGCCTTCGGCCCCTACGCCGGCCGCCAGGAGCTGGATTTCAGCGACCTGGGCGGCCGGGATTTCTTCCTCATCCACGGCCCCACGGGCGCGGGCAAGACCAGCCTGCTGGATGGCATCAGCTACGCCCTCTACGGCGTCACCAGCGGCGGCCTCAGGGAGGCCCGCGATCTGCGGAGCCACTTCGCCCCGCCGGACCTCCAGACGCGGGTGGTCTTCGACTTCGCCCTGGGCGAGCGCACCTACCGCGTGGAACGGGCCCCCGAGCAGCCCGTGCCCAGGGCGCGGAAGAGGGGAGCCGAAGCCGAGGACTTCAGGCGCCAGCCCCACACCGCCCACCTCTGGGAGCTGCGCGGGGCGGAGGCGATCCCCCTGGCCGCCGCCAAGCCCTCCGCGGTGGATCCGAAGGTGGTCCAGCTGGTGGGCTTCGAGGCCTCCCAGTTCCGGCAGGTGGTGCTGCTGCCCCAGGGGCGCTTCCAGGAGTTCATGCTGGCCGGATCCGCGGAGCGCCAGGCCATCCTCCAGACCCTCTTCCAGACGGCCCGCTACGCCCGGATCACCGACGCCCTGGGGGAGGAGGAGAAGGCCCTGAAGGACGCCATCCGCGCCACCCAGGCCGAGATCCGCCAGATCCTGGCCCAGGCCGGCGCGACCACCGCCGGGGAGCTCCCGGACAGATGCCGGGCCGCGGCGGCGCAGGCCGCCGACCTCCGGGCCGCCCAGGAGGCGGCCCTGGCGGCCCTCCGCCGGGACGAGGCGGCCCTCCAGGCCGGCCGGCTGGCCAGCGCCCGCCTGGCCGAGCACGCCCAGGCCCGGACGGAGCTGGAGGCCCTTCTGGACCAGACGCGGGGGATGGAAGCCCGGCGCACCGAGCTGGAGCGCGCCCGCCGGGCCGCCTCCCTGGCCCCCGAGGCCGACCGGATGGACCAGGCCCTCCGGCAGGCCGAAGCGCTGGAGGCGGAGGCGGAGGCCCTCACCCAGGCCGCCCACGCCGCGGAGCGGGCCCTGGAGCAGGCGGGGCTGGCCCTGGAGCAGGCCGAGGGGCACGAGGTCCGCCGCGACGAGCTGCGCCGCGCCATCGCCCGCCTGAAGGACCTCCAGCCCCGGCTCGCGGCCCTGGAGACCGCGCGCGCCGAGGCCAGGGCGGCCGCCCTCGCGCGGGGCGCCGCGGAGGACCTGCTGGGCACCCGCAGGCAGGCCCTGGACCAGGCCGCGCTGTCCCTGGCCGAACACCAGGCCCTCCTCCAGGAGGACCGCACCGAGGCCGCCCTGCTCCTGGGCCGGGAAGGCCAGCTCTACCAGATCAAGAAGGCGCGGACCCAGCGGCTGGAGCTGGAGCGCCACGCGGCTGAGGCCGAACGGGCCGAGACGGCCTACGCCGAGGTGCTGGCCGAACGGGAGGAGGCCCAGCAGACGGCCCTCCTGGCCCGGGAGCGGCTCCGGGTCCAGGTTGATCGGCGCCTGGAGGGACACGCGGCCCGCCTGGCCGTCACCCTCGTGGACGGCCTGCCCTGCCCCGTCTGCGGCAGCCCCCACCATCCGCGGCCCGCCGCCCCCCGGACCTTCGGCATGGAGGACACGGATCTGCAGGTGGCCCACGCCCAGGAGGCCGCCGATGCCCGGACCCTGGCCCGCGCCGAGGAGGCCCTCCGGACCCGGCTCGGCATCCTGGAGGCCGCCCGGGCGCGGCGGGAGGCCCTGCGGGAGGCCCTGGGCGACCACGCCCAGGCCTCCCCGGAGGACCTGGCCGCGCTGGAGGAGACCCAGCGCCGCCTGCTGGACCGCAGC
>DAIDKC010000160.1 GCA_027451045.1 Holophagaceae bacterium
CAGCTCCAGACCAAGTACACCTATGCCACCTCCAAGAGCAGCTTCATGGCCACGCTGGTGATCAGCGAGTTCAAGTCCACCTCCGGCGGGGACGCGGGCTCCTTCAGCAACACCCAGACCGCCGACTTCTACGGCGGCGGCGCGGTGGTGCCCTGGGAGACGGGGCCGGAGCGCCTGTCGGCAGGGACCCAGGCCTACTCGGGCACCTTCGCCTGGGCCTACCACACGGATTTCGGGACCCACCTGTCGGTCCTGGGCCAGTGGCACAGCGGGAAGTACTACGACATCTACCTGGGCTACAACCCGGATCCGGCGGTGGATGCCCATGGGAATCCCCTCTACGGGCCGGGAAACCCCACCGATCTCGGGCACCCCAATCCCTGGGTGGGTACGGGCACGGGCGACTGGAACCTGAGCATGGACCTGAAAGTCAGCCAGGACTTCCAACTCGGGTCGAAGGTCAAGATCTCGCCCTACATCCTGATCCAGAACCTCCTCAACAACTACGATTACGGCAACAACTATCAGAACCAGATCTTCAACAGCAACGGCTCCTACAACACCGCGCTCGGCACCCGCGGGCTGCGCTGGCAGTCCAACAATCCGCGCAACGGCGCCATCGGCGTGCGCTGCACGTGGTAGGCGGAGGCTCCGCACTGCAGAAGGGAGGCCCGGAGGGGCCTCCCTTTTTCATGCCCCGAAGCGCCTATCCCTCCTTCGGGATCCAGGCGGTGTCCCCGAGGCCTGCGGCGGCGTTCTCGGCCCGGGCGAGGGCGAAGAACCAGTCGCTCAGGCGGTTCAGGTAGCCCAGGACGCCCGGGGCGACGGGCTCCTCGTGGCTGAGGGCCACAGTCTCCCGCTCGGCGCGGCGGCAGACGGTGCGCGCCAGGTGGGCCCAGGCCGCCCCGGGGGAGCCGCCGGGCAGCACGAAGGTGGTCATGGGGGGGGCCAGGGCCGTGAGGCGGTCAATGTCGGCTTCCATCTCGGCCAGGCTCCAGGTGGGGCGGTCCATCCGCCGTCCCAGCAGCTCCTGCCTCCCGGAGGGCGTGGCCAGCAGGGCCCCCAGGACGAAGAGGTCGTGCTGGACCTGCTGGAGGCGATCCTGGCCCGTGCAGGCGGGACTGGCGTGCAGGCGCAGGAGGCCGACCACGCTGTTCAGCTCGTCCAGGGTGCCGTAGGCGGCGAGGCGAAGGTGGGACTTGCTCACCCGGTCCCCCCCGAAGAGGCTCGTGGATCCGTCGTCGCCGGTGCGGGTGTAGAGCTTCATGAGGCCTCCCAGGGAATCGGATCCCGGAATCCCTAGGCGCCGCCTCGGGCCCGGCTCCAGGCGGCGGTGTCGGAACGCCAGGCGGCCAGGGCCTCGGTGCCCACGCCATCGAGGATGCCGCGCACCCGCCCTTCCTCGGCCAGCGCACCGAAGGATCCGAGAACCTCCAGGACCAGGCCGGCGGCCTCGAAGGCCTCCGCAGCCTGGGGCAACTCGTAGCTGAAGAGGCCCAGCACCGCCGGGACCTCGGCCCCCTCGGCCCGCAGGGCCTCCACGCAGCGGAGGCTGGAGCCGCCTGTGGAGATGAGATCCTCGATGAGGATGACCCGGTGGCCCCCGGCGCCGGGGCCCTCCACCTGGCGGCCCATGCCGTGCTTCTTGGGCTCGGGGCGCACGTAGGCCATGGGCAGGCCCAGGCGGTCGGCCACCAGGGCCGCCCAGGCGATGCCGGCGGTGGCAGCCCCGGCCACGAGGGTGGGGCGCAGGGCGCGGGCCCGCTCGGCCAGGGACTCCACCACCCGGTCGCGATGGGCGGGGAACCCGAGGAGCTGGCGGTTGTCGCAGTAGATGGGCGCCTTCAGACCGCTGGCCCAGGTGAAGGGGTCCAGGGGGCGCAGGCGCACGGCTCCGGATTGCAGGAGGCAGGCAGCGAGCTCGCGGGGGTTCAAGGTCATCACGTCTCCTGGGACCGGTGCGCCGGGGGTCCTGGCGCCATTGTACCGGCCCGTGCGGCAAAGCCCTGGAGGAAGGCGGCCGCCAGGAAGGCGGTGCTCCGGGCGCTGATCCCGGAAGGGTCGAGGGGCGGCGCCAGCTCCATGAGGTCGAACACCGCCACGCACGGCGAGGCCCCGAGGCGGCGGGCGAGCTGGAGCCCCAGGTCCAGGGAGAGGCCCCAGGGATTGGGGGCGCTCACGCCGGGCAGGGCGGACGCGGAGAAGGCATCCAGGTCGAGGGTCGCCAGCGTCCGGCGCCCGGCGGCCCGGGCGAGGGCCCCCTCCAGGGCCTCCAGGAGCGAAGCCTCCTGGCCCGGCTCCAGGTCATGGAGGGCCACACCCCGGGTCTCGGCGTAGGTCCGGTGGGCCTGGGCGTTCACCCAGGGCACCAGGCCCAGGAGCGTCAGGTCGCGGCCGGCCAGGCCCTGCTCGAGCATGCGGCGGAAGGGGTTGCCGCTGCTGGGACCGGGCTCGGGCCGGACATCCAGGTGGGCGTCCACGCCGATCACGGTGGAGGGGCCCAGGGCCGCGAGGCCGAGATGGTTCCCGTAGCTGCAGTCATGCCCGCCCCCGACGACCAGGGGCAGGGCACCCCGGCCCACCAGGGCGGCGATGACCTCGCCCTGGAGGGCGAAGCGGTCCCCGTAGGGCAGATCCTCCGGCAGGTCGCCCGCGTCCCAGCAGCGGCAGCCCTGGAGGGCGGGGGCCGTGAGCTTGAAGAAGGCCCGGCGGAACCCGTCCGGCCCCTGGGCCGCGCCGGGGCGGCCGTGGTTGGCCAGGACGCCCTGCTCGTTGCGCACGCCCAGGAGCACGATCTCCCCCGGTGCCAGGTCCCCCAGGGCGGCGAGGGGCCGCACGCGGTCGCCCACGCGGGGATCGGTGGCGTCGTTCCGGCTGCGGAAGGTTTCGGCGGGTGGGACCAGGGCCCGGTGGACCATGGCTGCGGCTACTTCACCACGAGGCTTACCAGCTTGCCGCCCGGGGGAACCACGATCTTGACGACCTCCTTGCCGGCGAGATGGGCCTGGGCCTCGGGGCAGGCCAGGGCGGCGGCGCGGCGATCCGCCTCCGTGGCCGAGGCGGGCACGTTCACGCGGCCCCGCACCTTGCCGTTCACCTGCACCACCACCATCACCTCGTCGGCCTCCAGGTAGGCCGGGTCCGCTGCGGGCCAGGCGGCCTGCATGCAGAGCCCGGGCCCTCCGAGCTGGCTCCAGAGCTGCTCGGCCAGGTGGGGCGCCACCGGCGACATCAGGCGCACGAAGGCGTCCAGCACGTGCTGCATCACGGCGCCGCGGTGCGGCGCGTCTGCGGGGAGGTCGGTGATGGCGTTGGAGAGTTCCATCAGGCCGGAGACCACCGTGTTGAACTGGTAGCGCTTCTCCAGGTCGTCGGTCAGGCGGGCGATGGTCTGGTTCAGCTTGATGAGGAGGGCCTTCTCCTCGGGGCTGAGCTGGTCCCGTCCGGGCAGGGCATCGCCACAGACTTCGTGCTCCTCCACCATGCGCGTGATCCGCTTGAGGAAGCGGCTCGCGCCCTCGATACCCTCGAAGCCGGTCCAGTCAATCTCCTTCTCGATGGGCGCGGCGAAGATCATGAAGAGCCGCAGGGCGTCGGCCCCGTACTTCGAGATCACCTCGTCCGGATCCACGATGTTCCCCCTGGACTTGCTCATCTTGGACCCGTCCTTGAGCACCATGCCCTGGCAGATGAGCTTCTGGAAGGGCTCCGGACCACTGGCCAGGCCGAGGTCGCGCAGCACCTTGTAGAAGTAGCGGGCATAGATCAAGTGCATCGTGGCGTGCTCGATGCCTCCCACGTAGAGATCCACGGGCATCCAGGCGTCACTCTCGGCCTTGGCGAAGGGCAGCTCCGGGTTCTTCGGATCGAGGTAGCGCAGCCAGTACCAGCTGGAATCCACGAAGGTGTCCATGGTGTCCGTCTCGCGCCGGGCAGGCTTGCCGCAATGTGGACACGTCGTGTCCAGGAAAGAAGCGGAGGTGGTCAAGGGTGAAGGTCCGTGGCCGGTGAACGCCACGTCCTCCGGCAGGCGGACCGGCAGGTTTTCCGGCCTCTCGGGGACGACGCCGCAGGCCGGGCAGTGCACGGTGGGGATGGGCGTGCCCCAGTAGCGCTGGCGGCTGAGACCCCAGTCCTTGAGCTTGTAGGTGACGGTCTTCTCGGCGCGGCCCTGGAGCTTCGCCACCATGGCGGTGACGGCGTCCTCGCTCCGCATCCCGGTGAATTCTCCGCTGTTCACCAGCACGCCGAGATCCCACTCGCTCTCCGCCTCGATGACCTTGGGGATGGGCAGGCCGTACTTCAGGGCGAAGGCGTGGTCCCGCTCGTCGTGGGCCGGAACGCCCATGACCGCGCCGGTGCCGTAGTCCATGAGCACGTAGTTCGCGGCGAAGACGGGCACCTTCTCCCCCGTGAAGGGGTGGATCGCCGAGACGGCGCTCCGGTGGCCCAGCTTGATGTCGCTCATGAGGCGGTCCTCGCGGCTCATGGCGGCCACCTGGTCGCAGAAGGCCTTCAGCGCCGGATCCGTCTCCGCGGCCTTCTCGATGACGGGGTGCTCCGTGGAGAGGGCCATGAACGTGACGCCGAAGAGGGTGTCCAGGCGGGTGGTGAAGACCTCCACCTGGCTCCCGCCCTCGAGGTCGAAGGCCAGGCGGGCGCCCTCGGAGCGGCCGATCCAGTTGCGCTGCATGGTCTTCACGTTGTCGGGCCAGTCCAGGCCGTCCAGGCAGTACAGCAGCTCGTCGGCGTACTTCGTCGTCCTGAAGAAGTACTGCTCCAGGGGCTTCTGCACGACGGGATAACCCGTGCGCTCGTCCTTGCCGTCCACCACCTGCTCGTTGGCCAGGACCGTGCCCAGCTCCTCGCACCAGTTCACGGTGCGCATGGCGCGGAAGACGTCGCCCCGCTCCCACATCTGGAGGAAGAGCCACTGGTTCCAGCGGTAGTAGTCGTCCTGGAAGCTGGCGATCTCGCGGTCCCAGTCGTAGCTGATGCCCATCTTCTGGATCTGGCCCTTCATCTCCTCGATGTTCCTGCGGGTCCAGAGGGCCGGATGGATGCCGTGCTTGATGGCGGCGTTCTCCGCCGGCAGGCCGAAGCTGTCCCAGCCAAGGGGGTGCATGACCTCGTCGCCCCGCATGCGTCGGAAGCGAGCCGTCACGTCGCCGAGGGTGTAGTTCCGGACATGGCCCATGTGGATGCGGCCGCTGGGGTAGGGCAGCATCACCAGCATGTAGAAGGTCCGGGATCCCGCCGGGAGCTCTGCGGCGCGCTTGGCGCGGAAGGCGCCGGATTCCAGCCAGCGGCGCTGGATCTCGGGTTCCTGTTGCAGGGGCTGGAAGGGCATGGCGCGGCTCCGGTGGAACCCTTGATTCTAAAGGCAACCGGGACGCGTTCCATGGCAGGATTCACCCGCAAGCCCCTCCCAACCGATGACATCGGCACCTGAAGGAAGCCATGCCTGCTGCCACCCCTTCCAGGAACCCGGCCCGGCGGATCGTCCTGATCTACACCCTGGCTGCATCGGCCTGGATCCTCTTCTCGGACCGGGCCGTGGCGTTCCTGTCCCGGGATGTGCGCACCGTCTCGCGCCTCTCCATCCTGAAAGGGTGGGCCTTCGTCGCCGTCACCGCCCTGCTCCTCCACCACTTCATCCGGCGCTCCTTCGAGCAGGAGCGGGAGATCCGGGCGGGCCTCGCGGCCAGCGAGGCCCGCTTCTCCAAGGCCTTCCAGGCCAATCCCGCCCCCCTGGCCATCACGCGGGAAGCCGACGGGCTCTTCGTGGACGCCAACGCCCAGTTCTGCGCCCTCGTGGGCCTGCCCCGGGAGCGGCTGCTGGGGCACCGGGCCCTCGACCTCGGTCTCTACGCGGCGCCTCCCGACCGGGAGCGTATCCTGGAGACCCTGCGGCGGGAGGGCGCCGTGCGCGAGGTGGAATGGGCGCTGCGCACGGCTTCGGGACAGACCCGGGAGATCCGTCTCGCCATGGAGCGGATCCAGTTGGAGGGCGAGCCCTGCCTCCTCTCCACCTGCCAGGACCTGACCGCCCTGCGCCGCCAGGAGGCGGATCGGAAGCGGCTGGAGGCGGAGGTGGCGCACGCCCAGAAGCTGGACAGCCTCGGCACCCTGGCCGGCGGGGTGGCCCACGACATGAACAACATCCTGGGCGCCGTCATGGGCGTGGCCTCCCTGGTCCAGGCGCGCCACCGGGAGGATCCGCGCCTCCAGAAGGACATGGACATCCTGCTGAAGGCGGCGGCACGGGGCCGGGACCTGGTCCGGGGGCTCACCGACTTCGCGCGCAAGGGGATCCAGGAGGCCTCGGCCACCGACCTCAACGACCTCCTGCGCCAGGAGGCCGACCTCCTGCGGCGGACCACCCTCCGCCGGATTGACGTGGCCCTCGACCTGGAGGAGGGCCTCCCCCGGGTGCACGGGGACGCGAGCGCCCTCTCCAACGCGATCATGAACCTCTGCGTCAACGCCGTGGATGCCATGCCCCAGGGGGGTCGCCTCACCCTCGCCAGCCGAACCTCCCCGGACGGCCTGGTCCAGGTCGCCATCCGGGACACGGGACTCGGCATGCCTCCGGAGGTCCTGAGCCGGGCCACGGATCCCTTCTTCACCACCAAGCCCCAGGGACAGGGCACCGGCCTGGGCCTC
>DAIDKC010000161.1 GCA_027451045.1 Holophagaceae bacterium
AGTCGGGCTCGCTGCGGAACATCTCCTGCAGCTCCTGGGCGATCTGGGCGGACTGGAAGGCGTCCCAGACCAGGCGCCGGTGGTCCAGGGTGAACTGCAGGTCCCCGCTCAGGCTGCCGGCCAGGGGCCCCGGATTCCAGGTCATCTGCAGGATGGGGTGCTCGAGGGCGTGGAGCAGGATCGAACCCAGCAGCTCATGCAGCTGGGCGTTCCGCTCCTCCTGGGTCATCAGGCCCCACTGCACCACCCGGTCGCCCACCCGGGCGCCCTCGCCATCGGCCAGCAGCTCCTTGAGGGCGGCCATGTCGAGCACGCCGCGCCGGACGAGGAAGTTCCCGAACTGCTCGCCCACCGCCTCGCTGTGCAGGTACCGCAGGTCGCCCTGGGACCAGTAGAGCCGCCGCACGCCGTCGTTCTGCTCCAGCACGAGCTCGCCTTCGGCCCGCTGCTGGTGCAGGGAGCCCATGAGGGCCGGCAGGAAAAGGCGGAGACGGGCGGGGGGCAAGGAGGCTCTCCGGGAGGCTTGACCTAACGTTTACACGTCCCACGCCAGGATTCCAGTCCCGAAACCGGCGCGGTGATGCCGGGATATCCCAAGGATCTTGGCCTGGGCGCGGTACGGACCTATTCTTTCCCTCCATCCAACCCGACAGGGAGGGGGTTTCGTGTTCGAGAAACTCGGCAAGTTCGAGATCCGGCGCGTCCTCGGGAACGGGGCCATGGGCGAGGTCTACCTGGGCGTGGACCCCTCCATCGGGCGCGAGGTGGCCATCAAGACCATCCTCCCCACTGCCGCCCAGGGCGGCGAGGCCAAGGAGCGCTTCGCCCGGGAGGCCCGCGCCGCGGGCGTGCTGAACCATCCGAACCTGGTGACCATCTACGAGTTCGGCGAGGACCAGGGCGTGCTCTACATCGCCATGGAGTACGTGAAGGGGCACGACCTGGACGAGCTGCTCCAGCAGCAGGCCCTGACGCGCTCGGAGGCCCTGGAGGTGCTGGCCCAGGTCTGCGACGGCCTCGGCTTCGCCCATCGCCAGCACATCGTCCACCGGGACATCAAGCCCACCAACGTGCGGGTGCAGCAGGACGGCCGCCGCCTCCACGCCAAGGTCATGGACTTCGGCGTGGCCAAGATCAGTAACTCCGACATGACCGCCACGGGCATGGTCATGGGCACCGTGAGCTACATGGCGCCGGAGTACATCCGCACGGGGAAGCCCGACCCCCGCAGCGACCTCTTCGCCGTCGGCGTCATGCTCTACGAGGCCCTCAGCGGACGGCGGCCCTTCTCGGGCGACACCACGCCCACGATCCTCTACAAGATCGTCAACGAGCCCCCCGATCCCATTGATACCGCCCAGCTCCAGGGCATCAGCCCCGCCATCAAGTCCGTGCTGGACCGCGCCCTCACCAAGAACCCCGACGAGCGGTACCAGACGGCGGAGGACCTCGCCAAGGCCCTGCGCGCCGCGAAGGATCCCACCTGGACCGGCCAGCTGGAGGAGGCCACCTCCCTGCTCCAGGGCAAGGCCGCCGCGGCCGCAACCGCGGCCCTGCCCGCGCCCCCCGTACAGGCCACCGCCATCCTGGCGGC
>DAIDKC010000162.1 GCA_027451045.1 Holophagaceae bacterium
TTGGCCTCCACAGCGAAGGCCTCGGCCACGGCACCACCATGCGGATCACGATGCCGATCGCCTGAGGGAAGGCTACCTCGGCGGCATCGGCTGCCGGAGTGCGACCTCGAGCGCAGTATCGGTCTGCCCGAATAGATCCCCCCGGGTGACCGGCACCGGCACGTCCACCGTCAAGGAGTGGTGCCAGGCCGAAGGATCCCCGGGCGCATCCAGGAAGGTCTTGGTGGAACAGGCGAAGGCCGGGCGCAGCCCCGGCAGCTTGGTGAAGCGGATGTCCCCATAGGCGTTCAGGGGCTGTCCGGAAGGGGTACCGATGATCTTCCCCCCCGCGCGTTGAAGGTCGAGTGCGTTGAGGCACGCCGAGCTGAAGGTTCCGGCATCCGTCAGGACCAGCAGACCGCCAGGGCGGGAGAAGGCGGGGGTGGCTCGGATCCAGTGAAGCATCCGCCAGAGCAGGTAGTTCCGTCCCCCGCCGTTCCCGCGCAGGTCCACGATCAGCCGGCGAGGATGCGCCTGGGCGGCGCCCCGCTCGACCTGCCCCGTGAAGGCCCAGACCGAGGGACCGTCCTTCTGGTTCTCACATCGGCGGTACCGGACGTAGAGGGTGCGGTCCCCCTCGATCAGGCGGAACGCGTACAGGCGGTCAGGGTCCGCATGCCGGAGCAGGCCGGGATTCGCGGGCAGATGGATCCAGTCCACCTGGGCGGGCCTCGCCACAGGCGTGAGGGTGCGCGTCTCGCGCTGACCGTCCGGAAGGACCACCTCCACCGTCGGCTGGGAGTGGGCGGGAAGCTGGCCCAGGGCCTTCAGCCAGAACCAGCCGAAAGGGAACCGCTCGGCGGCTCTCATCCGCCCGTAGGCGGGGATCGAAGCTGCCTCGAAGGCCTCCAGGCGACGCAAGAAGGCTTCGATGGGCATGCCCCCCACGGCCACCACCCGGGCCCCGAGCAGATCCCGGTAGGGGGAAGACGCCTCGGTGACGAACACCCCGTCCGCGCAGAGGCCCACGGCCACCGGCCACAGCTCATCCCCGGTTTCCTGTTCCAGGAGGAAGGTGTGCTCGTCGCCCAGGGCGGCCAGGATCAGCTTCCATCGGAGGACCGCCTGCTGTTCCGTGAGCCGAGGCAGATCCCGGTCCAGGTCCGCCACCTGACGTTGGAAGTCGGCTTCAGGCAAGCGGAACCAGGGATTCGGATGCTTCGTCTCGAGCACCCGGAGGATGCGGGTTCCCGCCTCGCGCCAGTGGGCCACGCCCGCGGCATCCAGGGGCCGGCTCACCGCAGCCCATTCCGCGGGCGTCCGGGGACTCGTGTCGGGCCAGGAGACGAAGAACGCGCAGCCCATGGCGGGAAGCAGCAGCGCACACAAGACCAGCGAGGCAAACGCACGGGACATCAGGACTCCAGGGGGAATGGCCCAGCCTACCATCCTGGGTCCGGGCCCCAGGCCCCTGGTCTATCCTGGAACTGCCATCGGAGCCCCCATGTCCTACCGCCGCCGTCCCGACTTCCTGCCCTTCACGCGCCCCATGGTGGGTCAGGAGGAGATCGAGGAGATCATTGACACCATCCACAGCGGGTGGATCACCACGGGGCCGAAGTCCGCGAAGTTTGAAGAAGGCCTCCAGGCCTACAACGGCGTGCCCCACTGCCTGGTGATGAACAGCGCCACCACAGCCCAGGAGATCACCATGCAGGTGCTGGGCCTCCAGCCCGGCGACGAGGTGATCACCACGTCGCTGACCTGGGTGAGCACCCTGAGTACCGTGGTCCTCCAGGGCGGCGTGCCGGTGCTGGTGGACATTGATCCGCGGACCTTGAACATCGACCCCGCGAAGATCGAAGCCGCCATCACGCCCCGGACCAAGGGCATCATCCCCGT
>DAIDKC010000163.1 GCA_027451045.1 Holophagaceae bacterium
CACCACGAGGGAGACCTTCCCGGCCTTGACCGCGAGCTGGAGGCGGACATCCTCCGCCTCCTTCAGGACCACGGCGGGGGCCTCGCCGAGACGCCCTGCCGCCCGGAGCTGATCGAGGATCTCGAGGGCGGTGTGCGGACCAGCCTGCTGGGCCAGGATGACCAGATGGACCGGGTTCCGCCGGGAAGCCTCCAGGGCCTGCACCAGCCCCCGGGCCTCGTGGATGGTCCGGTAGCCGGCCGCCAGGAGGCCCCCGATCAGGGCCGCCCGTTCCAGCTCGTCACCCACGACCACGAGGATGCCCCGGCTCCGCTTCTTCAACTGCAACAGCTTGTCGGGGGACCGGACTGCCTCCCGCCCCGCGGCCAGGGCGGCATCGTCCAGGTCCTCCAGGAGGGAGGGCGCCGCCGGGGCGGCCTCCGCCTCGCCCTCGAAGGCCGGTGCCTCCTCGGATGCACCCTCTCCGGGCGCATCCTCCTCGTCGCCACCCCGCCCCAGGCGTCGCTTCCGCGGGAAGCCGGGGGCGAAGCCCGGAAGCCTGCGGGAAAGGAGGCGTTCGATGGCCTGGAACTCCAGCCCTCCCATGGACTCGAAGGACACCCCGAGCACCAGGCCCTCCCCGCGGAACCCGCAGTGGCGTACCTGTCCGCTGGCCTCGATGAGGGGGGTCTGGGGCAGGTTCTGGAGGCGCAGGATGGGCAGGTCCGCGCCCGGCGTCAACAGGTCCCCCCGGGGCGCGATCCGGCGGTCCCGTCCGATGTCCATGGCCTTGTCCACCCGGAAGCTGCAGCCGCCGAGGCTCAGGTTCAGGAGAGGACCGCTCACCCCGAGGCCCTCCACCAGCCCCTGGATGGCGATCACCTCGGCGTTCTCGCGGGGCGTGAAGCGCGCCCGCTGCCGGTCCCGCCGCTCGGCATGCTGGACGCACTCGGGCAGCGAGAACTCGCTCTGCATGTAGCCGCCGCGGTTCAGGAAGCGGGTGGCCACCGTGAACCGCAGGCCATCGAGGGTGAACCAGAGATGGACGGCGGTGCCGGGCCGAGGCTCCTGGGGCGGGCGGTTCTGGAGGCTGAGGACGAAGGTTCCCTTCTCTTCCCGCACATGTTCAACCCGGGCGTTGTAGGGAACCGTGTCGTCGGCATCCATGCGGAGGACGACCGGGGAACCCACCCGCATGAGCTGCTCGAGATAGGCCAGGATCTGCTCGCGGTCCCGCAGGACGGGCTGGCGCTCGATGCGCGGCTTTTCGGAGAAAAAATCGAGTAATCCCATGGACTGAGCCAATCCCTGGCCTGCCTATCGGCCGGCCGCCTCTGGACCTGAAGCCCGGCCGCAGTTTGGGGGCCGCGCCCGGCGGGCCCACAATGGGGTCAGGAGCCCCCATGAGATCCATGACCGCCTTCGCCGAGATCGTCCGCCCTCTCGAGACCGGCCAGCTGCGCCTGACCCTGCGCAGCGTCAACCACAAGGGGCTGGACCTCTCCCTGCGCCTGCCCCCCGCCCTTTTTCCGCTGGAGGCTGCGATCCGGGGCCAGGTGCGGGAAGCGGCCCAGCGCGGCAAGCTCGATCTGGCCGTGGAAGTCCAGGACGAGCCCTCGCTGGAGCCCCGCATGAACCGGGCCCTGCTCAGGGCCGTGGCGAAGGGCTGGCAGGAGGACGCGGAATGGTTGCACCTGCCGCCGCTGACCGCCGAAGCCTTCTTCCGCCTGCCGGGAGCCTTCCAGGCGCCGGGGACCGATCTCGCCGAGCGCCTCGGCAGCGCGGTCCAGGAGGCCCTCGCCACCCTCCTGGAGGCCTGGAACGCGGGGCGGGCGCGGGAGGCGGAGCGACTGCGGCCCTTCTTCCGGGAGGCGCTCGACCGTCTGCGGGAGCTGAGGGGCCGGCTCCAGTCCGAAGCGGAGGCCCAGGCCGCTGAGCTGCCCGGGCTCTACCGGCAGCGCATCGAGCAGCTCCTGGAGGAGGCCCGGCTGGCGGGGCAGCTTCCGGCGGAGCGCCTGCTGGCGGAGGCCGGCGTCCTGGCGGAGCGGCAGGACGTGCGGGAGGAACTCACCCGTCTGGCCGCCCACCTGGACGACTTCGCCGAACGCCTGGCCACGGGCCGCCTGGAGGGGAAGGCCGCGGACATCTGGTGCCAGGAGGTGCTCAGGGAGCTGAACACCACCGGAAGCAAGTGCCGGCGCCTGGAGATGACCCGGGCCGTCATGGAGGCCAAGGGCGTCCTGGATCAGATCCGGGAGCAGGCCGCGAACCTCGAATAGCTACTCGAGGGCACCCTGCCGCGACAGGTCCATGGAGCCCCGCCACACGCCGAAGAGCCGCGCGTCGGGCCAGTCGCCTCGGTCGGGCCAGAACCGCCGGAGCTGCTGGGAGACGAACCACACCGATCCGTCCGAGAGGTGGACCTCGTCGTAGGGGGCGAGCCGCACCCGAGCCATGTCATCGGGATCCACGGCCCCGGGATAGGCGGCCCAGGCCCAGCGGCCGGAGAGGATGCCTGCCGCCCAGGCCGCGCCCTGCATCCGCGCAGGATCCGTGGACACCCGCAGGCCGGCGATGCCGGCACGGCCCAGGGCGAACCCGTCGAACCGCGCGAGGTCCAGCCCGTGCCGGATGAACGGGCCACTCCCGGGAATGCGCCAGCGGAGCAGCAGCCCGGGCACGTCCTCCCGGCGGCTCCGGAAGCGGAGCTCCAGGGTGCCGGGATCCACCACCCGCGCCTGGGCCCCGGCTGCGGCGAGGGCCGGGGCCAGGGCGGCCCGGGCCCTCGCGGCGCCCAGGAGGCTCCCATCCTGGAGGCGGAAGGGCCGGAAAACGAGGCGCCACCTCCGGCCGTTGCGCGAGCGCTCGAGGCCGGACAGCAGCTGTCCGGCCAGCGCCCCGTCCCGGGTCCTGGCCAGCAGCGTGAGATCGGCCTGGTTGGCCAGGAAGGCCTCGAGGGCGGGCCCGTCCGGCACCAGGGCCTCCAGCACGGCCTGGTCCTCTCCAGGTTCCGGTGCGGGCGGCGTATAGAGGGAGCCCACCGGCGCCAGGGGCACGGGGACCAGGCCCCACCCGTAGGCGAGGTAGCCGCCAGCAGCCAGGAGGCAGGCCACGAAGACGGGAAGGAGGAGGCGCCAGGATCGCATGCCCGCAGGCTACCCCAGGAGACCCGCCCGTGGCGCCTCCATCAGGGCCTGGATCCGATCCCGAAGTCCATGCGCGCCAGGATCCCGATCACCTCGTGGGAGATGGTGGTGAACGCCCCGGTGACAAGGGCATCCGCCTCCTTCCGCTGGCCGGCCCGCTCCTTCCTGAGGATGTCCTCCACCAGCCGATGGAACTCGGCATGCTTCGAGCGGAGGCGGGTGAATTCGGGATTCGAGCCACAGCAGCGCTCCCCCGGCCCGTGGATCCATTGCCCCAGCCCGCAGGCGTCGTCCCGTCCCGCCATCGCGGGGTCCGGCATCTCCTTGCCCCCGCCCCGGAGGAGCGTCTTCAGGCGCCCGGCCCACGCCTGGTGGGCCGCCACCGCGTGCTCCACGTCCAGCTCCTCCCCGGTCGCGCGCTCCTGGAAGGCGGACACGCTCTGGGCGAGGTCATCCGAGACCTGGACCAGGGTCGCGATGGTACGCCCGTTCTCCTGGACGGCCGCCGCCAGGCGGGCGGCGCCCTCCGCATTCCGCCCGCTGCTGGCCCGAACGGTTTCCGTCTGCAGCGTGATCTCCCCACTGGCGCCCGTCTGCTCACGGGTCGCCAGACCGATCTCCCCCACCTGGCCGGCCAGGGCCGACACCTCCACGAGGATCCGGTCGAGGGAGTCCGCCGTGAGGGTCACCTTCCCCGCTCCCACGCCCACGATCTCCCGGGTCTGGACGATCAGCGATTCGATCTCCAGGGCGGCGGACCGGCTCCGCTCCGCGAGCTTCCGCACCTCCTCGGCGACCACGGCGAACCCCTTCCCCAGGGCGCCTGCCTTCGACGCCTCGATCGCGGCGTTCAGGCTGAGGAGGTTCGTCTGCCGGGCAATCTCCTGGATGACCAGCACGGCCGACACGATGCGCTCGGTGGCATCCTGGATGCTCGCCATGGCCTCGGCCGTCTCCCGCCCGTAGCCCGCGCCCTCCCCCGCCAGGGCCTGGGCGGAGGCGGCGCGGCCCAGGGCCTGCTCCACGGTGCGAGCCACCTGCTCGATGGAGGCGGACAGCTCATGGATGGCCGCCGAGGCCTGTTCGATGGCCCGCCGTTGTTCCTCGCTCCCCTGGGCCACCAGGCCCGAGGCCCGCTGGGTGTCCTCCAGACCGGACCTCATCTGGCTGACGATGGTGGAAACCCTCGCTCCGGCGGTCTGGACCAGGGAGAAAGTGCGCGCCAATTCGTCCTGGTACCCGTTGAAGGCCCTGGCCAGATCGCTGACCTCGTCCCGTCCGGCCGGGTCGAGGCGGAGATTGAGGTCCCGCCGGGACAGGCTCTCCGTGAGGGCCGACAGGGGATGCGCGAGGCCGGCCGTCACCCATCCGGTCAGGGCGAGGGTCAGGCCCACTCCAAGGGCGAGGGCCGCAAGGGCGGTCAGCATCTCGTCCCGGCTTGCGCCCGCCTGGGTCTCCGCCGCTTGCCAGACCTCCGCGTCCAGCGCCTCCTCGACCCGGTACAGACGCTCCACCCTCCCCGAGGCGGCCTCCCACCAATCCCCGGCGGCCAGAGACCGGGTTCCATCCGGCTGCCGCAGCAGCCGCTCCCTCAAGGCCGGCAGGTTCCCGTAGCTCGCGGGCTGGAGGAGGTCCTCGGTTGCGGAGAACGCGGTTCCCCGCAACATGCC
>DAIDKC010000164.1 GCA_027451045.1 Holophagaceae bacterium
CTTCAGGGATGAATTCATCTACCGACGGGGGCAGCAGCCACACCTGCTTTGGGTTCCACTCTCTGAATCGTTTCGCCATTCCAAATAAACGTACAACGAAGGCTTGGGTTTACTTGGACAGGCTCCTAGGCATCAAGGTCCATTCTGAGATTCTCGAGATTCTTAACGATTACTGACCCCTTCCTGAAGGATCTGAAGTGGTGGGACTCATCTCCCACCACCTTCTAGGTGGTGGGGGTACTTCCCCACCACCTCAGAGCGGCGCCACCTTGCCTCAGACGCTCGTCATCCACACGAGCCTTTGAGGAGATTCACATGAACCTTGCCACATCCGGACTCACCAAGGCGGCCTACAGCATCTCTGACTTCTGCGAACTCGTGAGCCTAGGCCGTTCCAAGGTCTTCGAGGAGTTAAAGACAGGTCGTCTTGGCAAGGTGAAGGTCGGGCGTCGCACCCTGATTCCGGCCGCAGAGGTGATGGCCTGGCTGGAGCGGATGGGGGCCGCGCCAGTCGAAAGGGCCACGAATTAAGGGCAGACGCTAGGGGGCCCGCGGGCCCCCTAGTCTTGACTCCGGCGCCACAATTTTCGCGCTGGGGTTCCCAGGAAAGGGGATCCGGTGAATCGCGAGAAGGAGACGGCAGTGAGGCCCGCCGAGTTGGCGGCAGCCCTGCGTGTATCCATCCGCGAGGACTTCCAGGCACGAACCTTCAACCTGGAAGATGCAGGTGACCGCCGAGAGCTGGCCCGGCTGGGCCGGGACTTCGGGCTTGCCCGCGGTGCCCATGAGACCCTGGGCCTGCCCACCTGGCGGCGCCTGTCCCTGGATGACCTGACGTCGTACGTCGCGCAGAAGGTGAGCCCGCACCCTGCGGCGTTTGAGGAGAAGGCACAAGCGATTCGCGACCTGGAGGCGGGGCGCCTCGGCCGGGAGGCGGCCCGCTTGGAGGGATGCGGGGAACCGTGGGGCCGCGTGGTGCGCTTGTTCTGGCGAGACCGGAAGGGCCGCGAGATCACGCGGACCCGAGGCCTGCACAGCTGCAAACATCGGTGGTGTCCCAGGTGCGGCAAGCCCCGCCAGACGCGCCTTGCGGATCTGATGGAAAGGATCGTGGAGCTGGCCCGGGAGTGGGGGTTTGACGAGGGACACCTCCGGTTCCTCACCCTCACAGTGCCGAACGGATTCAGCGTCACGGAGCTGTGGGAACAGGCTCACCACGCTTGGGGCAAGCTCCAGCGCACGCGATGGTGGCCGGCCCATGTCTTCGGGTGGTTCCGTGGATCGGAGGTCATCACGGGAGAGGATGGCCGCTGGAACCTGCACCTTCACATCGTCGTGTTCCTCTGGTCTCGCCAGATCAGTTATCAGAACGTCTGGAAGGCCTGGGAAGAGGCCTGCGGAGACCGCTACCAGGTGGACATCGAAGACCTCCGGCAGATCCGCCGGAAGGCCAAGGGCCGCGGCACCTCGCGGGCCGTTCACTACATCACGAAGTACATCGCCAAGCGGGAGGAGCTATCGAAGCTGAAGGAGGGGCCCGGCGGGCTGGCCCACCTCTTCAGCGCAAGTCGGGGCCGGCGGAACTTCGCGGTCGGCGGAGGGTGTAGCGTGCTCCGGCGAATGCTCGACGTACTTATGCCCACCTGGGCTCTCCAGGCGGAGAGGGTGGTGCTTGACGCGGACCTCCGGGAGGGCCGCCCACCTTTCCGAGCGGAGGAGGTAGACCCGGAGACGGGCGAGGCCTACGAGACCGCCATCCCGAAACCCTACCTGGACGAGCGTGAGCGGGCCCGATGGATGGCCCTGGCCGGGCCGCTGTGGTTCCCTTCCACGCAGACTGTGGGGCGGCGGGCCGGCCCTCGTGGCCAATTCCGCCGCGTGGGACTCCTGCCCTTCCAGGGCGAACCCATCACCCTGGCGGAGCACGAGCGGGGCAAACCCCAGCGAGGCATCCGCAGCTTGGTGGCCGGGGGCCGGTGGGGGGTGCGGCGATGGGAGGAGGTCTCCAAGAAGACCGGGAAGACCCTCCATTTCAGCGTGGTGCTTCCCCGCGGGCGGTATGCCTGGCGGCCCATCGCGGCGCGGGTCTGGGCGGCCCTGGGGCTCGATGAGAGCCAATGGGCAGGAGCCCGCCGGGAGGCCTTCCGGGGCCATGCCGCGGCCAAGGTGGGGCCCCTGGACCACCGGGACAACCTGCACGCCATCCGGGCCGCCCTGGATGATCGGATCACGTTCAACGATGGCGCTACCACCCGCAGCGCCACGCGCAGGAGCCTGAAGTCCGCGGAGCTGTGGGCGACGTTCCTTGGCGCCATGGAGAAGGATCCCACGGCCGTGTGGAACGAAAGGACGCAGGCCATCCGCCACAGGGCGCTGACCCTGGAGGCCCCGGGGCTCCTGGAAGTGGAGAGCCCTTCCCTGCGCCAGCTCCGCCGAGATCTTGAATACGCGTTTTGAAAATGACCAATGTCATGTTGAGGGATTCTACGATTTGGATTACCCGTCAGGGCCAAGGATCCGTAGGAATCAGAGGCCTCGAACGCCCATGACCTCTAACGAGCGCGCTCGTTAG
>DAIDKC010000165.1 GCA_027451045.1 Holophagaceae bacterium
CGGCCCAGCGCGCCCAGGTGGTGGTGGGCGCCCTGCGGGATGTGGTCGAGCGCAGCGAGAAGGCCGTCCAGTCCGCCCAGGCCATCCAGGCCCTCGCCCAGTCCGGCCGGCAGATCCTGGAGGGGCCGCGGGAGCCCGACACCGCCCAGCGCCTCCACCAGATCAGCGTCCAGAGCGAGCGGGCCGCCGCCCAGATCTCCGAGCTGGTGGAGGCCAGCCGGACCGCCCTGCGGGAAGGCACCCTCCAGGTCGAGGCCATGGTCTCGGCCATGACCTCGGTGGACGGAGCCCTGGGGGAGATCGAGCTGGCGGCCGGGGAGATCCACCAGGCGGCGGGCAACCAGGCCCAGGTGAGCACGGAGGTGAGCCGCCGGATGGAGGCCAGTCTTGCCGCGGCCGGCGCGGTGCAGCTCGCCGCCGCCCAGCTGGCCAACACCGCCCCGGAGGTGGTGCTGACCGCCAAGGAGCTCGTGGTCGTGGCGGCGGCGCTGGAATCCGCCGCCGCCGCCTTCCAGGTGGGCTGATCCCGTACGGGGAACGGCCTCCCGGAGGAGGCCGTTCCCTCAGGGAAGCCGGAGGTCTAGAGAACGGCCAGGGCCGCGTCGTAGTCCGGTTCCTGGGCGATCTCGGGCACCAGCTGGGTGTGCAGCACCTTGCCCTGCTCGTCCATCACCACCACGGCCCGCGCGTGGAGCCCGGCCAGGGGGCCGTCCACCAGGGTGGTGCCGTAGGCCTTGCCGAACTCCGGGCTGCGGAAGGTGGAGGCGGGCACCACGTTCTGGAGGCCCTCGGCGGCGCAGAAGCGCTTCTGCGCGAAGGGGAGGTCCGCGCTGATGCAGAGGATGGTGGTGTTGGGCTTCTCGTTGGCGCGGGCGTTGAAAGCCCGCACGCTGGCCGCGCAGGTGGGCGTGTCCAGGCTGGGGAAGATGTTGAGCACCACTCGGCGGCCCGCCAGATCCTTCGCGCCCACTTCGGACAGATCGGTCTTCACGAGGGTGAAGGCGGGAGCGGCTGCGCCGGATTTCGGCAGCTCGCCGGAGGTGTGGAGAGGCTTGCCTTGGAGGGTGACCTGGGCCATGGGGTGCTCCTGTGGAGAACCCCCAGCTTACCGCTCCGGCCTGCGACCGTTCAGGGTGCCTGAGGCTGGGATGCCGGGGATTTACAGGATGGGCAGGTCAGCTGGGGCACCTCCAAGGCACCGCTCGCAGAGGGCGGCCACATGGAGCTCCGTGGTGTTCAGCAGCGGCAGGTTGGTGTCCCCGGGGTGGAGGATGAGGGGCAGCTCGGTGCAGCCCAGGATCACGCCCTGGATACCCTGCGTCCGGACCATGGGGTCCATGATCTGCAGCAGGCCCCTGCGGGTCTCGTCCAGGAAGACGCCCAGCTCGATCTCCCGCTCCAGCTTCTGCTGGATGTAGGCCTGGTCAGCCGGACCGGGCACGACCACCTCGATGCCTTCCTGGGCGAACCGGGACCCGAAGAAGTTGGTCTCCATGGTGAACCGGGTTCCCAGGAGGCCCACCCGCGTGAGACCTGCGCGCCGGGCCCCCGCGAGGGTGGCATCCACGATGCTCAGCAGGGGCAGGGGCGAGCGGGCGGCGACCTGGTCGAACACGATGTGGGGGGAGTTGGCGGTGATGGCGGCGAAATCCGCCCCGGCCCGATGGAGGCGCTCCACCTTGTCCACCAGCCAGTCCGCGAGCCCCTGCCAATTCCGCGCCCCCATCAGCTCGAAGGCTTCCGCGAGATTGGCGCTGTAGATCAGGATGTCCGGGGTCGCGAGGCCGCGGCTCCGGCGCTGGAAGAATCCTGTGATCCGCCTGTAGTAGTCGAGCGTGGATTCCGGGCCGAGTCCGCCGATGAGTCCGATCTTCTGCATGGGAGGCCGCCTGTTGGAGAAGGGGGAGAAGCGGGGGATGCGTCCGCCCTCGCCTGTGGCCTCGGGGGGCGCACCCGGCGGGGTTTCTGCCAGCATGGTGCCATGCACTTCCTGCTCATCTACGACTATGTCCCTGACTACGCCATCCGGCGCGACCCGTTCCGCAGAGAACACCTCTCCCTGGCCTTGCAGGCCGAGGCCGAAGGCCGCTTGCGGCTGGCCGGCACCATCGCGGACCCTGGGCCTGGTGCCGTCCTGGTGTTCGAGGGAACCTCGGCCGCGGAGGTTGAGGCGTTCGTGGCTGCAGACCCCTATGTACGCCACGGCCTCGTGACGCACTGGCGAATCCTCCCCTGGCACACGGTGGTGGGCAAGGACGCCACGAGTCCGGTGCGTTCCTAGGAACTGCGCCCAGGCCTACTTCGGCGGGAATCGGTCGAGGATGTCGCGGACAGCCCGGTTCACCACCTCGTTGGCATCCTGGGGATCGTCCAGACCCGTCAGGGCGCCCTCTGCGGCACCCCGCCAGATCAGGCGATTGGTCCTGAAGTCCGAGATCTCGATGACGATGGTGCCTTCCTTGTAGGTATGGACCTGGCTCACGGAGGTGCCGATGCCGCCATAGAAGGGGCGGAAGCCCCAGCCCCAGTACCCGCCGTAGTGGGTGGTGGTGCGGTAGCGCCGCTCACGGACGATGGGGTAGTAGGTCACCAGGAAGTCGGGATCCGCCTTGGTCTCCAGGACGTACCCCTTCGCCTCCAGGTCCCGCTCGATGGCCGCCCGGATCCGGGTGTCCATGAAGGTGCTGGTCCCGCCGGTGCCCTTCTTGGAGGTGTAGTAGTCGAAGGTCTTGTAGTGGGAGAAGTGGGTGGTGACGTCGTAGTCGTACCTGATCTGGTAGCCGGCGCAGCCCGTCAGCAGGGCCAGGGCCAGCAGGCCGCTCGTGAGATGGAACAGGCGCATGGAGCCTCCCGGGTACCCGTCCATTATGGAGGGGTGCGGAAAGGGGCCGGTTGAAGGGCAGGGTGGTCTAGGGCGGTCTGGGATTCGGATGGATGTCGTCCCGGCCCGGGGGTGGTCTGTCCAGGGCTGCGAATCCGGTTCCATTCCGCTGGAGTTTCCCGGGAATCGTCCGATGCTTGAAGGGTCATGGTCCTCGACCCCGCTCTGGATCCGGGCGCCTCCAGCCCCCTGTACCTGCAGCTTCAGCGGCAGCTGCGGGGCCTGATCCAGGGCGGCGAGTGGCGGCCGGGCAGCCGCCTCCCAGCGGTGCCGGAGCTGGCCTCGCGGTGGGGGGTGCATCGCCTCACGGTGCTCAAGGCCCTCGCCGGCCTCAAGCGCACGGGCTGGATCCAGACAGTGCAGGGGCGGGGCAGTTTCGTGGCCGCCCGGCTGCCGGAGGCCCACGGACTGCGGGCCACCGGGGACTTCCCCTTCGAGGGCTCCTCCCTCCTCGTCCACGAAGGCGAACTGGGCTCCTGGATCGGCGAGACCCTGGAGCGCGCCCAGGACCAGCATCTGGTGAGCTTCTCCGCCGGATTCATCCCTTCCGACCTCCTGCCGGGGGAGCAGTTGCGGCGCCTCACGGTCCAGGTGATGAAGGACCTCGGCCCGGAGGCCTGGGTCTATGCGGCTCCCGGCGGCCACCGGCCCTTCCTCGATGCGGTGGCC
The DNA here is from genome assembly GCA_027451045.1 of Holophagaceae bacterium. GTDB lineage: Bacteria > Acidobacteriota > Holophagae > Holophagales > Holophagaceae > Geothrix. Next base: position 3,551 of record DAIDKC010000165.1, read on the forward strand.
TCGTGGCTGGCCTCCGAGGGGGATCCCGTGGACGAGGGATGGGGCATCCGCGCCATGCCCGGGGCCCAGGCGGGACTGGCCCTGGCCCTGGAGTCCCTCACCGTGCCGGGCGACCGGGTGCTGGTGGAGAGCCCCTGCTACCTGGGATTCATCGCCCTGATCCGGGCCCTGGGGCGGGAGCCCGTGCCGGTACCCGTGGACCGCCAGGGCCTGGATCCCGAGCGCCTGGCTTCGGCCCTCCAGCGCAGCGAGGCCAAGCTGCTCTTCACCGTGCCCAGCTTCCACAACCCCACGGGGATGACCCTTTCCAAGGCCCGCCGGGAGCGGGTGCTGGCCCTCACCCGGGCGCACGGCGTGATGGTGGTGACCGATTCGGCCTACGGCGACCTGCGCTTCACGGGCAGCTCCATGCCGCCCTTCCGTCGGCTGCCCGATGCCGATCACGTCATCCATGTGGGCAGCTTCTCGAAGTCCCTGGCCGCCGGTCTGCGGCTGGGCTACCTCATCGCCCGGGAGGACATCCTCCGCCGCCTCGCCCCCATCCAGGAGGTGCATACCATCGCCCTCTCCACCCTCACCCAGGAGGTGGTGGCGCGCTTCCTCGACAGCGGCGGCTTCCGGCGCCACCTGGTGCGGTTGCGCCGGGCCCTGAAGGAGCGCCGGGACGCGATGTACGAAGCGGTCGTCGCGCATTTCCCCCCGGGGACGCAGGTGTCCGAGCCCAAGGGGGGGATGCATCTCTGGGTCGTGCTCCCCGATGGCTACTCGGCCATGGACCTCCACCGGGACGCCCTCCAGCACGGTCTCGGCTTCGCGCCGGGTCCCCTTTTCTTCGCGGACGGCCGGGGCACCAACTGCCTCCGGCTCAACTTCTCCACCCACGACCCCGCGGTCACCCGGGACGCCATCGCGCGCCTGGGGCACCTGGCCCGCAGGGCCTGACCCGCCACCCTAAGGAGTTCGCATGAGTGCCGCAACCTCGACGCCGATCCTCGACATCCACCCCTCGGCCCATCCCGCCAGCGCCGAGGAGCGGGCCCGCAGGATGACGAACCCCGGCTTCGGCCGCGTGTTCACGGACCACATGGTGCTGATCCCCTACAAGGAAGGGGCGGGCTGGGGGCGCGGCGAGCTCAAGGCCTACGGTCCCATCGAGATGGATCCCGCCTCCTCCGTGCTGCACTACGGCCAGGCGATCTTCGAGGGATTCAAGGCCTACCACCAGAAGGACGGGAGTGTGGCCAGCTTCCGCCCCGAGGCCAACGCCCGGCGTTTCCAGACTTCCGCCCGGCGCCTGGCGATGCCTGAACTGCCCGAGGAACTGTTCCTGGACTCCGCCCGGGCCCTCATCCGTCAGGATCGTGCCTGGGTTCCCAGCGCCGTCGGCGAGAGCCTCTACCTGCGGCCGCTCATGATCGCCACGGACGCCCTGCTCGGCGTGCGCCCCAGCAGCGAGTACCTCTACCTGCTCATCGCCAGCCCCAGCGGAAGCTACTTCCCCCAGGGAGTGAAGCCCGTCACGGTCTGGATCTCCGAGGACTACGTGCGCGCAGCGCCCGGTGGAACGGGGTTCGCGAAGTGTGCCGGCAACTACGCCGCCAGCCTCGTGGCCCAGCGCCAGGCGAAGGGGGAGGGCTGCGACCAGGTGGTCTGGCTCGATGCCATCCACCGGAAGTACGTCGAGGAGATGGGCGGCATGAACATCTTCTTCGTCTACCGGGAGAAGGGTGAGACGGTGGTGGTGACCCCCGAACTCACGGGCACCCTCCTGCCGGGCGTCACCCGCGACAGCCTGCTGCAGCTGGCGAAGGACCAGGGCTGGCGCGCCGAGGAACGGAAGATCAGCACCGACGAGTGGGAGGCCGCTCTCCAGGAGGGCCGCATGACGGAAGTGTTCGCCTGTGGCACCGCCGCCGTCATCACCCCCGTCGGCCGGGTCAAGTCCCGCAAGGGCGACTGGCTGGTCAATGGCGGGGAGACCGGCCCCGTTGCCGCCAAGCTGCGGGAGGTGCTCCTGAACCTCCAGCACGGCCTCATTCCCGATACCCACGGCTGGATGACGCGGATCCTCTGAGCGGGATCCGAGTCCGGACAAGAGGGAAGCGCCCGCTCCGCGGGCGCTTCTTCTGCAGAGAGGGATGGGTCAGTAGCTCAGGGTGGCCGTGGCGGTGGCGCCAGAAGCCACCCAGATCTGCCCCTGGTAGACAGCAAGGGTGGGGGCGCCTCCGCTGGTGCTCCGGTCAGCGGTGACGCCGTACCAGGTGGGGGCGGCCAGCCCCGTGAAATAGACTTGATCCTGGGAGGCGCCGGTGACGGCGCTCTGGGAGCGCACGATGAACTGGTAGGACA
>DAIDKC010000166.1 GCA_027451045.1 Holophagaceae bacterium
GGATCGCCCGGAACGCCGGGACGTGGCCCTGGAGATCGAGAAGAGCAACGTGTTGAAGTTCCGCTTCGCCTCGGGCGCCTTCGCGGCCTTCCGCCCCAGCGGCACCGAACCCAAGCTGAAGGTGTACCTCCAGAGCCGCACCGGCCCGGCCCTGCTCGACACCCTCGAAGCCGAGGCGCGTTCGCTCCTGGGCCTCTGACGGCGAGGGGCGCCCAGGGCGCCCCTCATCCGACCGGAACAGGCGCGGTTATTTCTTCGGCTTGAAGGTGGTCAGCTTGCCGGCATCGGCCCCGTGGCAGTCCTTGCACTGGGCCTCCTTGTACTTCGCCAGCATCTTCGTGGTGGCCTCGTTGAGCTTCTTGTCCTTGGGATTGCCCACGTGACAGGCGGTGCATTTTGCACCCTTCACCGTGGTGGGTTTGGCCACGGCCGGCAGGACGGCCAGGACCAGGGCTGCGGCGACGGACAGCGGGCGGCGCATGACGACTCCTCCAGGTAGGCCGGAGTTCCCATCGGACCTCCGGGCGGGGATCTTCCCCGGCGTCCTTTCAAAGGACCTTCTTAGTCTGGCCCCCATCACAGCTTTTGACAACCTGCTTGTCCTCTTTCAAACAGAGTCTCGCTTGCACAAAAAAAGGGCGCCCTGGGGCGCCCGGAACGGAACGCGGGGTCCCTCTACTTCTTCTTGATGACGATCAGCTTGCCGTCCTTGGCGGCGTGGCACTCCTTGCAGGTGTTCACGCTCTTGTGCATCTTCAGCATCATGGCGGCCATCTTGTTCAGGTTGTCCTTCTTGGGGGGCATCTTCTCGTGGCAGTCAGCGCACTTGGCGCCCTTGACGGCCATCGGGGTGGCGAAAGCCGGAACGGCCAGGGCCAGGACGGCGAGGAGCAGGGTGGAGCGACGCATGGCATCTCCTTGGAAAGAGGGGTCCTGGATAACCGGGACCGTTGGGGAAGGGACGGGCGAAGCGTTCGAGCGACCCGGGCCACAGGAAGGAAGCATCAGGCGTACCGTGTCGGCACAGGGACCTCCACAGACGTGAGGGGATTTGGACCGGATGGGCCCCATGCTGCGCGGACGTCCGCCGATTGTCAACCTTCCGGTGGTTGGACCTGTCCCGGGGCGTCCCCGTCACCCGGCTCGCCAGTGGCTTGGGCCGCTTCGGCCTCGAGGATCTGGCGGCTGTACTCGGGCCGGGTCTCCTTCATGTGGTCGAGCGAGGCCTTGCCCGTCAGCCAGGCCATGTCCATGGGATAGACGTCGGGATCGAAGATCACCAGGTACCAGTGCCAGACCAGGATGGACAGCGTGGCCAGGATCGCCTCGTACCAGTGCGCCGCCGTGGCCGCGTCTATCACCCACTTCGGGAAGTGCCGCAGGGTCCAGTTCTCGCCCCACAGCAGGAAGCCCGTCACGGCCATCACCACGGTGCCCCACATGTAGGCCCAGTACTCCATCTTCTCGGGGTAGCCGAACATGCCGAAGGTCGGCCGCTTGGAGGTGAGCCCGAGGTTGTACCGGAACATGTTGAAGATGTCCTTGGCGTCCTGCCAGCCGGGCAGCAGCTTCCGGAGGATCACCCGGTCGCGGCGCACGGTGGCCATGTGGACGAGGTGGTAGAGGGTCCCGAAGGTGATGAGCAGGGCGGCGCCCCGGTGGATGTAGGCCCGGGAGACCGGTGTCAGGCCCAGGTGCTGGAGCACATGAACCCAGGCCGCGTCCGGGAACTTGAGGGCGAACCCGGTGATCACCAGGGTGATGAAGCTGGCCATCACCATCCAGTGGGCGATCCGGAATCGGAGGTTCATGCGCTCGAACTCCCGGCCCGTGCCATGGTGGGGCCGCCGACGCCGGAGCTTGGCCAGCCAGTCCAGCCCGTTGTGGAAGAGCATGAAACCGATGGTCAGCGGGATCAGGAAGAGGTAGGCCAGGCGGATCCAGCGCACCGCCGGAGCCTCCGAGGCGCTGGAGATGCTCACATGGATGCGGGCCCCTATGAGTTCCTTGCCCACGTCGGAGTGGCACTGACCGCAGGTCTTGGGCAGGTTCCTGGGGTTGACCTTGGACCGGGGATCGCTGGGCGGAAGGATGTCGTGGACGCCGTGGCAGGAGGCGCAGTTGGCCACGGTGGCCTGCCCGCCCTGGAGGGCCAGGCCGTGGTAGCTCTCCTTGTAGGAGGAGACCACCCCCGCCGGGATGCCGTAGCGGGTGGCGAGGCGCTCGTCCGCGTGGCACCGGGCGCAGGTGTCGAGGGAGACATGGGCGGGGCTCACGGGAGAGTTGGGATCGGTGGGCGCCAGGATGGTGTGCTCGCCGTGGCAGTCGGTGCAGGTCGGCGCGTCCGGGGAGCCGTTGGCCACCGCCCGGCCGTGGATGCTCTCGGACCAGGCAGCCTTCTCGCCGGGGTGGCAGGCGCCGCAGGTGGACGCGACGTTCATGCGGTTCACCTTGGAGGCGGGGTTGGTGGGCGCCAGGATCCCGTGGCTGCCGTGGCAATCGGAGCAGGAGGCTGCCGCGGTGTTCCCCTTGGCCACCGCCCGGCCGTGGAGGCTCATGCGGTAGGCCTCCACCGGCTTGGCGAAGGGGATGTGGTGCTTCGCCATGAAGGCGGGGTTGGAGTGGCAGGCCCCACAGGTATCCGGGAGGTTCTGCTTGGCCACCTTGGAGGCCGGATTGTCCGGCGCCAGCATGGTGTGGGGCGACCCGTGGCAGGAGATGCAGGTGGCGGCATCGGAGACGCCATGCTGCATGGCCTGGCCATGCACACTCCCCTGGTAGGCCTTCACCTCGTCGGGATGGCAGGTGGCGCAGTCCACCGGGGCGGGCTTCCCGTCATGGGGGAGCTTGGTGATGCTGCTGTGGCACCCGGTGCACCCCATGGAGGCGTGGGGGGTCTTCTCGAATCGGGCGATGTCCACATCGTGGCACCCCGCGCAGTCCTGAGGCGTGGGGGTACCCGCTGCCAGGAGCAGGCCGGAGAAAAGAACGACGAGCATGGTCCGCATAGCTACCCCGCGAGTCTTCTAATCACCCTAGCGCGGAAGCTCCAGCCCACTGGTTGATCTAAATCACGAATGCATCACGTCGTTGCGAACGTCAATCATTGTGACGACATGTAAAATACCGGTCATTGAACCCAAAACCCTGGCGCCACAAGCCTCACAACACGAGTTGTTCCTGGTACTCCCCGAACACCCCCCGCAGGGCATCGCACACCTCCCCCACGGTGGCCTCGGCCTTCACGGCAGCCAGGATGCGGGGCATGAGGTTCCCGGTGCCCCGGGCAGCCGCCTCCAGCTCGCCCAGACGCCGCTGCACCTCGGCGCTGTCGCGCCGCGCACGCACCTCGGCGACCTGCTTCCGCCGCACGGCGCCGAGCGCCTCGTCCACCCTCAGGAGTTCGGGCTGCTCCTCCCGCTCCAGGGTGAAGCGATTCACCCCCACCACCACCTGCTCGCCCTTCTCCACGGCCTTCTGGTAGGCGTAGGCGGCGTTCTGGATCTCGCGCTGGGGGAACCCCTTCTCGATGGCGCTCACCATGCCGCCCAGCTCATCCACCCGTGCGAGCAGGGCCCGGGCACGGGCCTCCAGCTCTTCGGTCAGGTGCTCGATGAGGTAGCTCCCAGCGAAGGGGTCCACCACATCCGCGATCCGGCTCTCGTAGGCGAGGATCTGCTGGGTGCGAAGCGCGATGCGGGCACTGGCCTCCGTGGGCAGCGCCAGGGCCTCGTCCCGGCTGTTGGTGTGGAGGCTCTGGGTCCCCCCGCACACCGCCGCCATGGCCTGCACCGCGGTGCGCACGATGTTGTTGTCCGGCTGCTGCGCCGTCAGCGTGCTGCCCGCGGTCTGGGTGTGGAAGCGCAGCATCTGGCTCCGGGGATCGTCGGTCTTGAAGCGCTCCTTCATGATCCGGGCCCAGAGGCGCCGCGCCACGCGGAACTTGGCGATCTCCTCGAAGAACTGGTTGTGGGCGTTGAAGAAGAAGCTCAGACGGGGGGCGAAGGCCTCGAGCTTCAGCCCCGCGTCGAGGGCCGCCTGCACGTAGGCGATGCCGTCTCCCAGGGTGAAGGCGATCTCCTGGGCCGCGGTGCAGCCCGCCTCGCGGATGTGGTAGCCGGAGATGGAGATGGTGTTCCAGTTGGGCACGTGCTCGGCGCAGAAGGCGAAGATGTCTGTGATCAGGCGCAGGCTGGGCCGCGGCGGGAAGATGTAGGTGCCGCGAGCCATGTACTCCTTGAGGATGTCGTTCTGGATGGTGCCGCCCACCTGGTGCCAGGAGACACCCTGCTCCTCGGCCACGGCCAGGTAGAGGGCCAGCAGCACCGAGGCCGGGGCGTTGATGGTCATGCTGGTGGTGACCTTGTCGAGCGGAATGTCCTTGAAGAGGGTCCGCATGTCGTGGATGGAGCTGATGGACACGCCCACCTTGCCCACTTCCCCGAGCGCCATGGGATGGTCGGGATCCATGCCGATCTGCGTGGGCAGGTCGAAGGCCACAGAGAGGCCCGTGGTGCCCTGCTCCAGGAGGTAGCGGTAGCGCGCGTTGCTCTCCTCGGCGGTGGCGAAGCCCGCGTACTGGCGCATGGTCCAGAGGCGACCGCGGTAGCCGGTGGCCTGCACGTGCCGCGTGAAGGGGTACCGCCCGGGGGCGCCCAGGTCCCGCAGGACATCGAGTTCCGCGACATCGGCGGGCGTGTAGCTGTTCTTCAGCGGAATCCCGGAGCTGGTCTCGAAGACCCGCTGGCGCAATTTCGCGGGGTCCTCGGGGACCGCCATCTGGGCGCGCACCTGGTCTAGGAAATCCTTCTGGTACATGGGGCCTCCAGCCCGTCCACCTTACCGTCCGCCCCGAGCCCCGCGCTACACTGCCCCTTCGCCCCTCCCTTCGGATCCGCCATGCCGATGCCTCCACCGCCCCCTCCCGCGTACCAGATCCTCTCCGGAGCCGCCGTGTGGACCGGCCGGGGGGTGCAATCCGGACAGGCCGTCGTGGTCCGGGAAGGCCGGATCCTCGCCGTGGGTCCTGCGGCGAAGCTGGCGAAGGCCTATCCCAAGGCGCACCAGGTGGGGTTGCAGGGGGGAACGCTGCTCCCGGGCTTCATCGAGGGCCATGCCCATGTGGTCGCCCTCGGGGCCCTGGGCGACGAAGTGGATCTCGCCGGTTCTCAGAGCCTGCCGGAGGCCCTGGAGGCCGTCGGCGCCTGGGCCAAGGGACACCCGGGGGGATGGCTGGTGGGACGCGGGTGGGACCAGAACCTGTGGCCCCGCCAGGCCTTTCCCCGCGCCACGGACCTCGACGCGCTGCTCGGCACTCGCCCCGCCTTCCTCCTGCGGGTGGATGGCCATGCGGCCTGGGTGGACACCGCCGCCCTCGCCGAGGCCGGCATTGACGAGAACACGCCCGACCCCCCGGGCGGCCGCATCCTGCGGGACCCCACAGGACGGCCCACGGGCATCCTGCTGGACGCCGCCGTGGACCTCGTCCGGAAGCGGCTGCCCGCACCCGCCCCGGCGGATCTCGAACGCCAGATCCTGGCGGGTCTGGACGCCCTCCGTGCCGACGGGTTCACCTCCGTGGCGGACATGGGCATCCCTGCCGAGACCCTGGCTGCCTACCGCCGCCTGGACCAGGCCCACGCCCTGCCCATCCGGGTGTTCGCCTACCTGGATCGCGACACCTCCCTCATGGTCCAGGAGCTCCGCCAGCCCCGGGACCGTGGGACCGCCTTCTTCCAGGTGCAGGGCGTCAAGTTCTACCTGGACGGAGCGCTTGGAAGCCGGGGCGCCCGCCTCCTGGCGCCCTACGCCGACGATCCCTCCACCCGGGGACTCTGGGTGACGGATCCCGCCGTGGTGCAGGCCGACGCCATGGTCACCCTTCGCGCGGGCTACCAGCCGGCCATCCACGCCATCGGCGATGCCGCCAACCGGAAGGCCCTGGACATCCTCGCCGCCGCGGAACAAAAGGCAGGCCATCCCCGGGACCTCCCACCCCGGATCGAGCATGCCCAGATCGTCGCTCCCAGGGATGTCCCGCGGTTCGGCCAGCTGGGTGTGGTGGCCAGCGTCCAACCCATCCACTGCGTGGACGACCATGCCTGGACCGCCGCGCGCCTGGGCCCCAGGCGGCTGCACGAAGCCTTCCCCTGGCGCGCCCTGCGCAACGGGGGGGCTCTCCTCGCCTTCGGCAGCGACGCTCCCATCGCGAACGCCAATCCCTTCCTCGGGATTGCCGCGGCAGAGACCCGCCAGGACGCCGCCGGCGATCCGCCTCACGGCTTCCTCCCGTCCCAGCGCCTCTCCCGCATCCAGGCGATCCGGGCCTACACCTCGGGGAACGCCCGCGCCCTGGGGCGCGGCACGGTGATCGGCACCATCCGGAAGGGCGCGGTGGCGGACCTGCTGTGGGTGCAGGCCCCCATCCTCAAGCTGTCCGTACAGGAGCTCCGCGCCCTCCGCCCCGGCCGCCTCTGGGTGAACGGCGTGGAAGTTCCCCTGGATCATCCCTGAGGCCCCATGCCCCTGCCCCTGTCCTGCCTTCTCGCCCTGCCCCTCTTCGCCCAGACCCCGCACTTCACGGTCCGGGACGCCATCCTGGCCGAGTGGCGCCGCCAGCCCCCCACGTTCACGGCGGCCCAGAAGGCCGCCCTGCCCCGGGCGGACCGCGCGCGCCTGGAACTGGCCCTGGCCCGCATCGACGCCCCCCGCGCCCCGGCCCTGCTGCCGCCTGAACTCGACCATCCCACGCCCGAAGCCTGGGAGGCCAAGGCGCAGGTGGCCCGCACACCCCGGGAACGCTTCGATGCCCTCTTCTTCCTCAACCGCTTCAAGCGCCCCGATGCCCTGAAGGCGCTCGACGGGCTCACCTCGAAGGATGCCGCCTCCTGGCCCGCCGACCTGCACCTGGAGGCCCAGATCGCCACGGCCCGGATCAACGGCGGCACCGTCACACCCGCCCTGCAGGCCTTCCTCGACGCCCTCCAGAAGGACGGCAAGGTGGATCCCGTCCGCGCCCAGGCCGCCCGCCTGCGGCTGGTCCTGGCGGGAAAGGAGAAGGCGCTGCTGCCGGCGGTGGAGGAATCTCCCGGATCAGTCTTAGCCCTACTAGACGCTTGGAACCGCGCTCCCTGGGCAGCTCGGGCTGAAGTCCATA
>DAIDKC010000167.1 GCA_027451045.1 Holophagaceae bacterium
CCTGCCGAGGAGACCGCCCAACCTGCTCCGCCCCCGCCGGCCAAGATCGTGTTGGACGAGGCTAGTCTCCACTTCGCCAACGGCAAGGCCGTCGTGGATCCCGAGGGCGATGCCGCCATCCGGAAGGTGGCCGAGAGCCTCAAGGCCTACACCGGGGACTACAGCCTGGTGGTCACGGGCTACACGTCCTCCGTGGGCAGCCGGGCGTTCAACAAGGCGCTCAGCAAGCGGCGGGCCGATGCCGTGGCGAGGGTCCTGGAAGACGCGGGCATCCCGAAGGATCGCGTGACCACGGTGGGCGCCGGGCCCGACGACCCCGTAGCGGACAACGCCACCAAGGAGGGCCAGGCCCGCAATCGCCGGGTTGAGATCACGGTGAAGACCCACGACGGGAATGCGGAGGTCCGCAAGACTGTCACGGGGGTGGTGGAGACTCCGGCCCCCGTCCGGAAGCCCAGGAAGGGCGCCGGGAAGTAGGTTCCGGACCTTGTCGTTGATCCGGGCAGGGGCCTCCGGGCCTCTGCCCCCTGCCAGGAGTGGACTGTGTCCGTGAAAGAGGAATTCAAGGCCTTCATCATGAAGGGCAACGTGGTGGATCTTGCCATCGCGGTGGTGGTCGGCGCGGCCTTCAGCAAGATCGTGTCCGCCATCGTGGACGGCATCGTCATGCCCCTCGTCAGCTACGTCCTTCCTGCAAACATGCAGTGGGAGCAGTGGGTGCTCGGGAAGTTCCGCGTTGGCGCGGTGCTGGGGGCCACAGTGAACTTCCTGATCATCTCCCTGGTGATCTTCCTGGTGCTGGTCAAGTTCCTGGGTCACTTCATGAAGAAGAAGGAGGCTCCGGCCGCTCCGCCCACGAAGGAGTGCCCCTTCTGCCTGGAACAGGTGCCGCTCAAGGCGACCCGCTGCAAGCACTGCACCAGCCAACTGGTCTGAAAGGAACTCGGGTCGGGGGAGGTGCCATCCCGCATCTGATTCGACAGGTTGACCCGGAGGGGCCCATCCGTGGGCCCCTTCCCTTGTGGGATCAGGGCTTTCCGTGATGAACTGGACCTCCAACCTCGGGGGCGCTCGGGTGCGCCCCTCCGACGCACGAGGGCGCCGATGAGCGACCAGGCCCAGGCGAGCACGCCAACTCCGAAAGCCACGCAACAGGGCGAACCTGCCCCGGAAGCGCCGAAGGCGATTGCCGGGAAGAAGTATCCGGTCTTCCTTCCGAAGACGGGTTTCCCGATGAAGGCGGACCTGCCGCAGCGCGAGCCGAAGCGGCTCGAGCAGTGGAAGGCGGATCGCCTCTACGAGCGCATCCAGGCCCGCCGCGCCAGAGACGGCAAGGGCCGGGCGGTGCTGCACGACGGCCCGCCCTACGCCAACGGCGCCATCCACATGGGGCACGCCCTCAACAAGATCCTCAAGGACATCGTGGTGAAGTCGCGGTCCATGGAGGGTTATGCCTCGCCCTACGTGCCGGGCTGGGACTGCCACGGCCTGCCCATCGAGCACGCGGTGGAGAAGGACCTGGGCCCCAAGCGGCGGGAGTTGAGCCGGGCCGAGTTCCTCCAGAAGTGCCGGGCCTACGCCCAGAAGTGGATTGACACCCAGCGCACGGCCTTCCAGCGCCTCGGCGTGCTGGGCGCCTGGGAGACGCCCTACCTCACCATGGAGCCCCGCTACGAGGCCGAGGTGGTGCGCCAGCTGGCGCGCCTCTTCGAGCGCGGCGTCGTCACCCGCAAGCTGAAGGTCGTCCACTGGAGCTACGGCGCCCGCACCGCCCTGGCCGAGGCTGAGGTGGAGTACGCGGACAAGACCAGTCCGGCCATCACCGTGGCCTTCCCCGTTCCCGACGCGGAGGCGAAGCGTCTGGAACTGCCCACGCCGCTCTTCGCGCCCATCTGGACCACCACGCCCTGGACGCTGCCGAGCAACAAGGCCGTGGCGATGCATCCCGACCTGGAGTACGCCGTGGTGCGCGCCGACGGACGCCACTACATCGTGGCTGTGCCCCTGCGCGAGGACTTCGGAAGGAAGCTCGGGATGGACCTCCACACCGTGGAGATCCGCAAGGGGAACGAGTTCCAGACCCTCGTGGCCCGGCACCCCTGGCTCGACCGGGAGAGCCCCGTGCTCCTGGGGGACCACGTCACTGCCGACACTGGCACCGGCCTGGTCCATACCGCCCCCGATCACGGCGTGGACGACTTCAACCTGGCCCACCACCTGGGCCTGCTCCAGCTCGTGGGGCACGACGGCCGCTTCCTGCCCGCGGTGGGGGATCCCGAGCTGGAGGGGAAGAACATCTTCGAGTGCAACCCCCTGGTGGTGGACCGGCTCCGACGCGAAGGGGGCCTCCTGCACGAGGAGAGCCTCACCCACAGCTATCCCCACTGCTGGCGTACCAAGACGCCCATCCTCTTCCGCGCCACGGAGCAGTGGTTCATCACCATGGATTCGGAACTGAAAGGGAGGGGCCGGAGCCTACGGGAGCTGGGCCTCCAGGGTGTCGAGCAGACCCAGTGGGTTCCTGCCCAGGGCCAGAACCGCATCTTCGCCATGATCGCCGGGCGTCCCGACTGGTGCATCAGCCGCCAGCGGGCCTGGGGAACCCCCATCACCGTGCTCCGCTGCGAATCCTGCGGCGAGCCACTGGTGCACCCCTCCATCTTCGAGACGGCCGCAAAGGCCATCGAACGGGGAGGCATCGAGGCCTGGTCGGACCTCCCCGTGGCGGACCTGGTTCCCGCGGGCGCCCGCTGCGCCTGCGGCTCCACCGCCTTCCAGAAGGAGACGGACATCCTCGACGTCTGGATTGATTCCGGGGTGAGCGCTACGGTGGTATGCGAGTCCCATCCGGAGCTGCGTCCCGAGGACTACGGGCGCTTCATCTACCTGGAGGGGTCCGACCAGCACCGCGGCTGGTTCCACAGCTCGCTGCTCTTCAACCTCGCCGCCAGCGGCGAGAAGCCCTACACGCAGGTCGTCACCCACGGGTTCGTGCTGGACGGCAAGGGACAGAAAATGTCCAAGAGCCTCGGGAACGTCATCACCCCCGAGGAGATCCTCAAGACCCTCGGGGCCGACATCCTGCGGTGGTGGGCCGCCAGCTGCGACTACAGCGAGGACATGCGCATCTCCAAGGAGATTCTCGACCGGAACGCCGACGCCTACCGGAAGACCCGCAACACCCTGCGCTTCCTCCTGGGCGCCCTGGACGGGTTCGATCCGGTGAAGGACGCCGTGGCCGAGGCGGACCTGGCGCCCCTGGATCGCTGGGTGCTGGCCGCCTTCGGGCGCCTGAGCGCCGAAGTGCGCGACGCCTACCGGACCTTCGAATTCCATCGCGCCACCCAGGCCCTGCACGGCTTCTGCCAGCTGGAACTCTCCAGCCGCTACTTCGAGATCATCAAGGACCGCCTCTACTGCGATGCCGAGACGTCGGGGCGCCGCCGCAGCTGCCGCCACACCTGCCGGGAACTGGCCCTGGGGCTCTGCAGACTCCTGGCACCCGTCCTCAGCTTCACCGCCGACGAAGCCTGGGAGCAGATCCCTGGCGCCGAAGGCAGCGTGCATGAGCAGGTGTTCCCAGATGTTGCGACGCCGGCGATCAATCCGGCCTGGGAGAAGTTGTGGGAGGTCCGGGAATCTGTTCATTCCGCCCTTGAACCTTTGAGGGCGGATAAATTGATCGGAACCAGTCTCGATGCCGAGGTCCAGATCAACCTGAAGACAAAGGATGAGTGGGACCTGTTGGACACGCTTGGAGAGTCGCTGGACGACCTGCTTGTTGTCTCGGGTGTGACTCGACTTGTGGATCCTTCAAGTGAAATGGTCCCTGTCTCTGGGGCGCATGATGGCCCCAAGTGCCCCCGCTGCTGGAACCACAAGGGTGGGCACGGCCGGGGCGAGGATGAGGCCCTGTGCGCCCGCTGCGCGGCCGCGGTGGAGGCATGATGCGCCGCCTGCTCTGGCTGCTGCTCCCCGCGGGCGTACTGGGCCTGGACCTGGCCTCCAAGCTCTGGATCCTGTCCATGCTGCGGGAGGGCGAGTCCCGCCCCATCATCCCGGGGTTCTTCAACCTCACCCTGGTATTCAACCACGCGGCCATCTTCGGCAGCCTGGCCTGGGTGCCGGAACGAGTCCGCTTCGTGCTCTTCACCGTGGCCGGCCTGGCCGCCCTCTTCTATTTCGGAAGGATCTTCCTGGCCCGGGAGACCCGCACCTTCGAGCGCGTGGCCCTGGGCATGATCCTGGGGGGGGCGCTGGGCAACGGCCTGGACCGCCTGCTCCGGGGCTACGTCGTGGACTTCCTGGATTTCGTGTTCGGGTCCTGGCACTACTGGACCTTCAACGTGGCCGACAGCTTCATCCTGGTGGGCGCCATCCTCTACGGTATCGCCCTGATCCGCCAGGCCCGGGCGGAGGCTCCCGTCAAGTCCTGACGCAAGCCGGAACCAGCCCGCGGTGGATCCTCCCCACCAGGGCCGGGCCCTCGAAGATGAGGGCGCTGTAGATCTGGGCCAGGCCTGCGCCGTCCGCCAAGGCGCCCTGCACATCCTCCGCGGTGCCCAGGCCGCCGCAGGCCACGAGGGGCAGGCGGCCACGCAGGGCGGCGAGGAGGTGCCGGCGCACCTCGCGGGCCTTGGTCTTGAGGGGGAGGCCGCTGAGGCCTCCCGCGCCCATGGCCTCGACCCTGGCGCGCAGAGGCTCCGGGACCACCCCGCGGTCCAGGGTGGTGTTGGTGGCGATGAGGCCGGAGATGCCCGAGGCCACGGCCACTTCCACGATGGCCTCGAGATCCTCGGGAGCCAGGTCCGGCGCAACCTTGAGCAGCAGTGGCTGGCGCTCCAGGCCCATGTCCTTCCGGAGGGCGAGCATGCCTCTCAGCAGCGGCTTCAGGGCCTCAGGCGCCTGGAGGTTCCGCAGGCCCGGGGTGTTCGGGCTGCTCACGTTCAGGGCCACGTAGTCCACCAGGGGCGCGATGAGGCGGTAGGCCTCCTGGTAGTCGCCCAGGGCTCCCGCTTCCGGCGTCTCCTTGTTCTTCCCCAGGTTGCCGCCCACGATGAGGCCGGGAGGCCGCTGCCTGAGCCGTGCGGCGACCACCTCGGCCCCTTCGCTGTTGAAGCCCATCCGGTTGAGGATCAGGCCCGCTTCGGGGAAGCGGAACAGGCGGGGCTTGGGATTGCCCGGCTGGGGCCGGGGCGTGACGGTCCCGATCTCCACGTGGCCGAAACCCATGGCCTGCCAGAGGGGCAGGAGGGTGGCCCCCTTGTCCAGGCCTGCGGCCAGCCCCAGGGGCGAGGGAAAGTCGAGGCCGAGCACGTGGCGGGCCAGCGCTCCGGGCAGGTCGGGGGCCTTCAGTCCCGGCCACTCCGCTGCCCGGGCGCCCAGGGCGAAGGCGAGGTCATGGGCGGCTTCCGGGGCCATCCGGAAGAGCAGAGGCCGGACCAGTCGGTAGAGATCCATCACTGGACGACGACCGGGACCGCCACCCTCACGTCGGGATGATCCTTCCGGCGGGCTTCCACATGGTAGGTCCCCGGGCGGGTGGGGGCGGTGTAGAGGCCGGCCGCCGTGATGGTGCCGCCGCCCGGTTCGATCACGTCCCAGAGCACGGGCTGCTGGGGGGGATGGGCCCCTGCCGGATAGTTGAGATCCGCCTGGAAGGCCTGGGTCGCACCCGGCAGGAGGGCCACCCCCGTGGGCCGCAGGACCAGCATCGGCACGAAGGGCTTCGGCGGTGGTGCGGGCACGGTCGTCTTCGGAGCCCCGCAGGCGAGGCCCAGCATGAGGAAGAGGGGGACGTACCAGCGCATGGATCTCCTTCGGACTTGCCTCGGCAGGCTGCGCACCCGCTGGCACCCATCATAGCCGCCCGGGGCGGGCGTTCAGTGGAGCGCTTCGACCCGGACGATGCGCGCGCCCAGCTCGAGACCGTCGAGGATCTTCAAGTCGTGGTCGGGGTCCGCCACCTGTCCGAGCCAGGTGTAGTGGCCCGTGAGGTGGGGCGTGGCATTGGTGGTGATGAAGAACTGGCTGCCGCCGGTGTCCTTGCCGGCGAGGGCCATGCCCACGCTGCCGGGGCCGTACCAGTGCGTGCTGTCCTCGCAGCGCACCGTGTAGCCCGGTCCGCCGTCCATGGTGTCGCAGGGCGAACCCATCTGCACCACGAAGTCCGGCACCACGCGGGGCACGAGGTGGCCGTCGAAGAAGTGCTTCCGCGCCAGCAGCACGAGGTTGGCGACGTTCATGGGCGCCACGGTGGGATCGAGCTTCAGCGTGATCCTGCGGTTCCCGCTGAAGGTGATGCGGAGGCGCACGGGTTTTCCGCGCTCCGCGAGCCGCACCGCTTCCGCCAGGATGGCCCGGTCCGTGGGCGTGGGCTCAGGTGCGGCAGGCCAGGGCGTCGCCGGATCCAGCTTCACGAGGGCCTGGTAGGCCTCGTAGCGGCAGGCCCAGTCGGGGTGGGTGAGCCAGCGCCGGAGCTGGGCCTTCTGGGCTTCCACCGGCAGCTTCCAGCGCGCATAGCTCTGGATGAGGGCCTGCTGCGCGTCGAAATCCCCGTCCCCCCAGCAACGGCGCGTGAGGGCGTCCAGATCCGCAGGTACCGCGGGCAGATCCTCGATGGCGGCGGCGCGGGCGACGGGATTGGCTCCCATCAGCAGCCGGGCCCGGAGGCGGTCGGCCGCTTCCGGCAGCTGGCGGCGCAGGGCGGGAAGCAGCGCCCCGAGGAGTTCGGGATTCGACGCCCCCAGGGGTGGATCCTGCTCGAGTGCGGGCTGGAGGGAGGGCAGGGGCGTGGCCAGCTTGGCCAGGCCCTGGTAGCTGTACCAGAGGGCCAGGGGGCTGCTGGCGCAGGGCCACGGAGCGCCCCCGGTCTGGAAGGCCTCGATGGGGGCGGGATCCGGGAGTCCCTCCGAGAGCCGCGACAGGATGCCGAGGCAGGAGGCGGACAGCACCCCGGGGGTGGGCCTCTCGAGCCCGAAGGCCGCCCAGGCGGGGGAATCCGCCTCCAGCCGCCGGAAGGCCGTCAGGGCCAGGGTGCGGCGCTCAGCCCAGGAACCGCCCCGGTTCCATGCGTCCATCAGGGCGAGGATGGCTTCCGGCGTGGCGGGAATGGGGGGGAGCAGAGCCTTCTCCTTGCCTGCCAGAACCAGCCGAAGGCGGGCGGCCTGGGCGCGGACGGGATCCCCTTTGCCCTTCGTTTGGAGGGCGTCGAGGAAGGCCTGCAGGGCGGGTGTGACGGTGCCACCGTTGATCCGGGCCGTGGCGATCTGCGCCTCCAGGTGCAGGTGGGAGGGCCAGGAGGCCGCATCCTTCGCCGTGAGCCCGGCGAGCGCCTTCAAGGCATCCGGGCGCTTGAAGCGGTTGAGGAAGAACAGGGCGTCGAAGCGTTCCCGGGGCGTGCGGGCCACCACGGCCCTGGCCTCCCAGACTTCGGGCGTGGGATGGTCGAGTTCAGGCGGCAGCAGGGCCGGGGCGCCGGGGGCGCCGATGCGGGCCAGGGCCAGTTC
>DAIDKC010000168.1 GCA_027451045.1 Holophagaceae bacterium
CCACAGCGGCTACCTGGTGGGCGGCACCAGTCCCCTGGGGACGAAGAAGGCCATGCCCGTCCAAGCCGAGGCCTCGATCTTCGAGCTGGCACGCATCTACGTCAACGGTGGCAGCCGGGGCTTCCTGGTGGAGCTGGACCCAAAGGACCTGGACCGCGTGCTGTCCCTCCGGCGGGTGTCCGTGGCGATACCTTGATATCCAAGAGGGGGGACCGCCTGCTCGCCTGCGGCTCGCGATGTCCCCCCTGGGGCACCCCCACGCGGTCTCCCGGCCAAGCCGGGCCGCCGCGTCTGGCATCCACGAGGGGGGACCGCCTGCTCGCCTCGTGCACGCCCACGTGGGGCCTCACGCCTCCAGGCCGAGGCCCCGCAACGCCGTGCGCAGGGCCTCCGGGCCGGTGAACGGGATCCCGTGCATCCCCAGGCGCCGCGCACCCTCGACGAACTCGGGGATGTCGTCCACGAACGCGCAGGCCTCCGGAGGCAGGTCCAGCTTGGCCAGGATGTCCTCGAAGATCCTGCGGTCCGGCTTCAGGGCGCCCACCTCGAAGGAGAGGGTGAC
Source organism: Holophagaceae bacterium (assembly GCA_027451045.1). Lineage (GTDB taxonomy): Bacteria > Acidobacteriota > Holophagae > Holophagales > Holophagaceae > Geothrix. Next base: position 563 of record DAIDKC010000168.1, read on the forward strand.
GGCCTCGAACAGCGGGAAGATCGGGGTGGCGCGGATGCCGAGCTCGAAGTGCCACGGGTTGGTGTTGGAGAGCAGGCCCAGGCGCACCCGGCCCTCCAGTTCCCGCACCAGCTGCCAGTTGCCCGGGATGGGGGTGAAGATGTCCGAGAAGGCCCGCACGAAGAAGCTCTCTTCGAAGGCGCAGCCGCAGAGGGCGGAAATTCCCGCCAGGAAGGCCGGGGACGGGATCTCGCCGGCCTCGTAGGCCCGGGGCAGGTCCGAACCCTGGATCCTCCGCGCCAGTTCGCCTGGGGACAGTCCGCACACGGGGGCCAGGGCCGCGGCGATCCTCCCGTTGTCGAAGGTGCACAGCACGTTGCCGAAGTCGAAGATGACGGCCTGGATCAGGGCGGGCGGCAGGAGCGGCTCCTTCAGGGACTGGTGAGGATCGCGCCACGACTGCTCCCGGCGAAGCATGGCCCGTCCCGGTAGAGGATGCCACGATCCCAGGGCCCAGGGCCTGAGACCGGCTCCTGGGCGGCGCCCCTGCCTGGGGACGGCAAGTCCGGGACGGAGCCTGCTTGACGGCGCCCGCGGGGCACCCATGCTTGGGCGCGAGGTGCCGCGATGGGAAAGGAGTGCAGGGTCTTCCGGGTCACCAGCGCCCTGGCGGCCGGTGTGGCCCTGAGTGGGTGCCACGCGACGGCGGGACCCGCCTCCCAGGCGGGGCATGTCCCGCGCCCGCCCTTGCGCTGGACGACCTTCCAGGATCCGGCCGAGCACGCCTTCAGCCTGTCCGTGCCTGCGGGCTGGCGGGTCCAGGGGGGCCTGCGCCGGCGCTCCGCCGTGGAAGTCCACTACGGCGTCGCCGCCACCTCCCCGGATGGACGCATCACGCTCTTCCTGGGGGACGAGAACCTGCCCACCTTCGCCGTGCCCAACCGCCTCCTGATCCTCGGCGGCTATGGTCCCGGCCGCTGGTACAGCCCCGGTTTCGGACAGCAGCTCCTGGTGGAGCCCTACCTGGCCGGGGCGGCCTTCGCCCAGGCCTGGGGCGCCCAGCGCTTCCGCGCCCTCTGCCCGGATCTGCACCTGGCCAGCCGGACCCCGCTGCCCCAGGCGGCCCGGGACATGGACATGGCCTATGCCGCCGGAGGTGTGCGCACCCATCTGGATGTGGGTGAGGCCGATTTCACCGGGTCCGCCGGACCCACGGCCATGGTGGGCTATGTGCTGGCGGCCACGACCCTGGCCCAGACCTACGGCAGCGCCCTGTGGCAGGTGCAGTACCTCGGGGCCTTCTGGGCCC
>DAIDKC010000169.1 GCA_027451045.1 Holophagaceae bacterium
AGCCGCTCGGGTGGCGATGCGCACCGGCTCGTGACGGGGATGGACCTGGAGAGCCGTCCCATCTTCTCCCCCGACGGGTCCATGGTGGCCTTCTCGGGCGAGTACGACGGCAACGTGGATGTCTACGTGGTGCCCGCCTCGGGGGGCGAACCGCGCCGCCTCACCTGGCACCCCGATCCCGATCTGGCTGTGGCCTGGAGCCCGGATGGCAAGTCCATCCTGTTCCGGTCCCACCGGGATGCCGCCAACGATTCAGACCAGCTCTTCCTGGTCCCCCTGGCGGGCGGCCTGCCCAGGCCCCTGCCCCTGCCCATGGCGGAGGACGGGGCCTTCTCCCCCAACGGCCACCGCATCGCCTACAGCCCGGTCTTCCAGTGGGAGCCCGACTGGCGGGAGTACCGGGGAGGCCAGACCACGCCCATCTGGATCGCGCGCCTCTCCGATTCCAGCGTCGTCAAGATCCCGCGGGAGAACTCCAACGACCGGAATCCCATGTGGGTGGGAGATACCGTCTACTTCCTTTCCGACCGCAACGGGCCCTCGACCCTCTTCGCCTACGACACGCAGCGCGGGACGGTCACGCAGGTGATCGCCAACACCGGCTTCGACATCAACTCCGCAGCCGCGGGGCCCGGCGCCATCGTCTATTCCCGGATGGGCCGCCTCTACCTCTACGACCTCGCCACCCGCGCCACCACGCCCGTATCCATCCGGGTGGCCGGAGACATGCCCCAGGTCCGGGCGCATTTCGAGAAGGTCGGAGACCAGATCGCGGGTGCGGACCTTTCGCCCACGGGTGCCCGGGCTGTCTTCGAGGCCCACGGCGACATCTTCACGGTCCCGGCGGAAAAGGGGGACGTGCGGGACATCACGAACACCCCGGGTGTCATGGAGCGCAGCCCGGCCTGGTCCCCCGACGGCCAGTCCATCGCCTACTTCTCCGACGCGACGGGCGAGTACGCCCTCCACATCGCCCGGCAGGACGGCCTCGGGCCCGTGCGCACCATCGCTCTCGGAGCGTCGCCTTCCTTCTTCTACGATCCGGTCTGGTCGCCCGACAGCAGGCGGATCGCCTACAGCGACAAGCGGCTGAACCTCTGGGTCGTGGACCTCGACCATCCCACGCCGGTGAAAGTGGACACGGACCTCTACGACACCCCCAGCCACGAGTTCGATCAGGCGTGGTCTCCTGACAGCCGGTGGGTCGCCTACACCAAGCAGCTTCCCAACCACCTCCACGCCGTCTTCGTCTACTCCCTGGCCACGGGGAAATCCACCCAGGTCACCGACGGCATGAGCGACTGCCTCTATCCCGTCTTCGACCGGAGTGGCAAGTACCTCTACTTCACCGCCAGCACCAACACGGGCCTGGCCGCGGGATGGCTGGACATGACGAGCGAAGCCCGCCCCGTGACGAGCAGCGTGTACGTGGCCGTGCTGCGCTCGGACCTCCCTTCGCCCCTGGCCCCCCAGAGTGACGACGAGAAGGCCGCGGAGGCCAAGGACTCCAAGGCGGGCGGGAAGAAGGCGGGTGCGGAAGCGGCCAAGGACGGCGAGAAGGCCAGTCCGGCGGCCCCCCCCGAGGTGCGCATTGACTTCGCCGGCCTGCTGGACCGCACCCTCGCCCTGCCTGTGCCGGCCGCCCACTACGTCGGCCTCCAGGCCGGCAAGGCAGGCCAGCTCTTCATGGAGAAGGCCCCGGTCGTGTCCCTGCCCGGGGAGCAGGGCGGGGTCGAGGTGGCGCGCTTCGACCTCGAGAAGCGCAAGGTCGAGCCCCTGCTCCCCCAGGTGCAGGCCTTCGCCCTCTCCTTCAACGGGGAGAAGATGCTCTACAAGGTCGGGACTGGATGGCACATCGCCAAGACCGAGGCCTCCCCGAAGCCCGGCGAGGGGGCGATCGCCACCGCCGCCATGCAGGTCCACGTGGAGCCCCGGGAGGAGTGGGCCCAGATGTACCGCGAAGTCTGGCGCATCGAGCGGGACTTCTTCTACGACCCTCATTTCCACGGGCTGGACCTGGCGGCCGCCGAGAAGGCCTTCGCTCCCTACCTCCCCGGCATCGCCAGCCGGGACGACCTGACGTTCCTCTTCCGGCGGATGCTCTCCTACCTGTCCGTGGGCCACATGTTCGTCCGGGGCGGGGCCGAGCCGAAGGAGTCCCGGGTGTCCGTGGGACTGCTCGGGGCCGACTACGTCGTGGACCACGGCCGCTATCGCTTCGCCAAGATCTATAGCGGGGAGAACTGGAATCCCAGGCTCCAGGCCCCCCTCACCCAGCCCGGTGTCGACGTGAAGGCGGGCGAGTACCTCCTGGCCGTGAACGGCCGTGATCTGGCCGGATCGGACAACATCTACCGCTTCTTCCAGGCCACCGCCGGCCGGCAGACCGTCCTGCGGGTCGGGCCGGACCCGGACGGGAAGGGTTCCCGCGAGGTCACGGTGGTTCCCGTGGGCAGCGAGTTCGCCCTGCGCCACGAGGACTGGGTCGAGGCCAACCGGCGCAAGGTGGATGCCCTGAGTGGGGGCAGGCTGGCCTACGTCTACCTCCCGGATACCGCGAGCGGGGGCTTCACGAGCTTCAACCGCTACTTCTTCGCCCAGGTCGGCAAGCAGGGGGCCGTGCTGGACGAGCGCTACAACCACGGAGGCCAGCTCGCCGACTACATCATTGACTGCCTGGGGCGGGTGCCCATGAGCCGGGTCATGACCCGCGAGGGCGAGCCCTACACGGAGCCGACCGAAGCCATCTACGGGCCCAAGGCCATGATCATCAACCAGTTCTCCGGTTCGGGCGGGGACGCCATGCCCTGGTACTTCCGCAAGATGGACCTCGGCCCGCTCGTGGGGGAGCGCACCTGGGGTGGACTCGTGGGCATCGGGGGCTACCCGCCTCTCATGGACGGCGGGATGGTCACTGCGCCCCGCTGGGCCATCTACGGGCTTTCGGGCCACTGGGAGGTGGAGAACCACGGCATCGCCCCGGACGTGGCGGTCTGGCAGGATCCCAAGCTCGTGCGGGAGGGACACGATCCCCAGCTCGAGCGGACCGTGGAGATCCTGATGGAGCGCCTCAAGGCCCATCCCCCCGTCGAGCCTGTCCGCCCGCCCTACCCGGACTACCACCCCCTCCTGCCCAAGTCCGGATCCTGAACCGTCCAGGCATCGGCTGGGAACGAAGGGGCCGCCTCGGGCGGCCCCTTTTCTCTTGGAGCGGCAGGCCCTACTGCACCTTGACGCTCAGGTCGTCGAGGACGAAGGAGGTCTGGAGGCTGCTGTCCTCCACGCCGTTGAACTTGAGGCGGATGGTCTTGCCCTTGTAGGCGCTCAGGTCGTAGGTGTGGAGGGTGTAGCCTGAGCCCGCGTTGAGGTTGCTGAAGATCCCGAGGGTCTTCAGGGTCGTTCCGCTGGTGCTCTGGACCAGGATGCTGAGCTTGTCGTAGGCGCTCGTCGTGGTGGTCTCGGCGGTGTCCACATGCAGGTAGAAGCTCAGGGTGGCCGAGGTGGCGGTGCTGGGAATCGCGATCTGCTGGTAGACGTAGTCGGTGTGGCGGCTGCCGTAGCCGTCCAGCCAGGCCTCCCAGGTGCCGCTGTGGGTGGGTTCGCTGGCGCCATACTGCCCGATGACGCCGGAGGTCTGGGTCCAGGCTGTGCTGCCGGATTCGAAACCGCCGTTCTTGAGCAGTTCGGTACTGGTGCCGCCACCGGAGGCCGGGTTGACGGTCACCGTCCGCGTGGTGGAGGCCGATGCGCCGGTGTTGTCGGTGGCAGTGAAGGTGACGGTGCGGGTGAGGGCGGAGGAGCCGGTATTGGTGAAGGCGTGGCTGGCGGTGGCGCCGGTGGCGGTGGCGCCGTCCCCGAAGTTCCAGCT
>DAIDKC010000170.1 GCA_027451045.1 Holophagaceae bacterium
ACGCCCTGCTGGCGGAGGTCTTCACCAACGAGGGCAGCGGCACGATGATCGTGAACGGCGCCCTGGAGCCGGCCCCCACGCCCGCCGGGGTTCAGCCATGAATCCCGCGGAACTGCTCACGCTGCTGGTCGGCACGCCCAGTGTCTCCGGCGAAGAGGGCCCCCTGGCCGACCGGGTGCAGGATCTGGTGGCCTCGAAGGGTTTCGAGGTCCATCGCTCGGGCGCCAACCTCTGGTTCACGGTCGGCGCCCCTGGCGGCCCTCGGCTGCTGCTGAACTCCCACCTGGACACCGTGCCCCCCTGCGCAGGCTGGTCCAGCGATCCCTTCACCCCCGTGTGGCACGGGCCCCGGCTCCAGGGCCTGGGGGCCAACGATGCCAAGGGCAGCGTGGCGGCCATCCTTCTCGCCGCCCTCGATCTGGCCGCCCAGCCCCTCCCGGGCGAGGTGGTGGTGGCCCTCACCGCGGAGGAGGAGACCGGCGGCGCAGGCCTCGCCACCATCCTCGACCAGCTCGGTCCCCTGGACGGTGCCGTGGTGGGCGAACCCACGGGCCTGCGCATCTGCGCCGCCCAGCGGGGTCTCCTGGTGCTGAAGTGCACGGCCCGGGGCCAGAGCGGTCATGTGGCCCACGCTCAGATGCTGGGCGCCGAGAACGCCATCCACAAGGCGGCCCGGGACATCACCCGTATCGCCGAGATGGACTTCCCCCCCCATCCGCTCCTGGGCATGCAGAAGGCCCAGGTCACCCAGATCCAGGGCGGCCTGCGGCGGAACCAGGTGCCGGACTGCTGCGAATTCTTCGTGGACCTCCGCACCAGCCCCGATCAGGATCACGAGGCCCTCGCGGCGAAGTTCCAGGGGCTGCTGGAGAGCGAAGTGGCCGTCCACTCCAAGCGCCATCTGCCCAAGGGCACGGACCCGAACCATCCCATCGTCCGGGCGGCCCTCGCCGCCGCCGGCAAGGTGGGTCCCGTGGGCTCCGCCACCACCTCCGACTGGGCCTTCCTGGGCGACCTCCCCGCCGTGAAGGCCGGCCCGGGCGATACCTTCCGCAGCCACCGGCCGGACGAGTACCTCACCCTGCCCGAGCTGGAGGCCGGCGCCGCCTTCTACGCCAAGCTCGCCCCCGGCTTCTTCAAGGCCATGGCCGTCCGGGAGGCCCTCCATGGGTAGCACTCTCTGGGCCAAGGATCTCCCGCTCGACGCCGCGGTGCACCGGTTCACCGTGGGGGAGGATCCCGACACGGACCTGGCCCTGCTGGTCTGGGATGCCAAGGGCAGCGCGGCCCACGCGCGGATGCTGGGGGCCACGGGCCTCGTCCCCGAGGCGGACGCCGAGGCCCTCGTGCGGGCCCTGCGGCGCATCGCGAACCTCGCCGAGCAGGGCGCCTTCTCCATTTCGCCCGAGCAGGAGGACGGGCACACGGCCATCGAGGCGGATCTCACCCGCTGGCTGGGCCCCGCAGGCCAGCGCATCCACCTGGGCCGCTCGCGGAACGACCAGGTGATCCTGGCCCTGCGCCTCTATCTGCGGGATGCCCTCCTGCGCCTGGGCCTCCGGGTGGCGGACCTGGCCGAGGCCTTCCTGGCCTTCGCCCGGGCGCACCAGGATGCCCCGCTGCCCGGCTACACCCACCTGCGGCGGGCGATGCCCAGCACCTTCGGCCTCTGGGCTACCGCCTTCGCCGAGGGCCTGCTGGAAGAGCTGGAGGCGCTCCCGGGCGTCCACGGCCGCCTGGACCGTTGCCCCCTGGGCTCCGCCGCCGGCTTCGGCGTGCCCCTGCCCCTTGACCGGGCCCTCACGGCGAAGCTGCTGGGCTTCTCGAAGGTCCAGCGCAGCCCCGTGGACGTGCAGAACAGCCGGGGCCGCCACGAGGCCGCGGTGCTCCAGTGGGCGGCATCCGCCGGCGGCGTGCTGGAGAAGTTCCTGTGGGACGTCTCCCTCTACACCACCGAGGAGTTCGGCTTCCTGGGCCTGCCCGACGCCTTCACCACGGGCTCGAGCATCATGCCCCAGAAGAAGAATCCCGATGTGGTGGAGCTCGCCCGGGGCCGCTGCCGCGAGCTGCGGGGCTGGGCTGGGCTGGTGGAACAGGTGGCCTCGGGGCTGCCCTCCAGCTACCACCGGGATCTGCAGCTTCTCAAGCGGCCCGTGGTCACCGCCCTGCGACATGCGGACGAGCTCTTCGCCGTGCTGGCCCGCCTCGTGCTAGCCCTCCAGGTGAAGACGGAAGCCGCCGGGGTCGCCTGCACCGACGCGCTCTACGCCGCCCACCAGGCCTATGTCCTCGTGGGCCGGGGCCTGCCCTTCCGCGAGGCCTACCGGCAGGTGGCGAAGCAACTCCAGGAGGGAACCTTCGCCCCCGACCGGGAAGCCCTCACCGCCACCCACCTCGGAGGCCCCGGCCAGCTGGCCCTGGAGGATCTCGCCGCTGACCTCGCCCGGGCCCGCGCCTGGATCGAGGCGAAACAACAGGCCCTGGCCGACACCGAGGAGGCCCTGTGGACGAACTGACCCGAACCGGTACCCAAGGATCCCCCATGCCCAAGCTCGCGGTGCTCGCCTTCTCTGGCGGTCTCGATACCTCCTTCTGCGTGCTCTACCTGAAGGAGCAGGGCTACGACGTGGCCACGGTCACGGTGAACACGGGCGGCTTCTCGCCCGCAGAGCTGGCCCGCATCGAGGCCCAGTCCCCGAAGCTGGGCGCCGTGAAGCACGTCACCGTGGATGCCCGCGCTGGCCTCTTCGACGGCTACCTCCGCTACCTCGTGTACGGCAACGTGCTGCGGGGGCAGATGTACCCCCTGTCCGTGTCGGCGGAGCGGGTGTGCCAGGCCCGGGCCGTGGCCGAGCTGGCGAAGGAGCTGGGCGCCGCGGCCCTCGCCCACGGCTCCACCGGCGCGGGCAACGACCAGGTGCGCTTCGACGTGGCCTTCCGGGCCCTGGCGCCAGAGCTGGCGCTGCTCACGCCCATCCGGGACCTGGGCCTCTCCCGGGCCGGGGAGATGGCCTTCTGCGCCGAGCGGGGCGTCGTCTTCCCCGAGAAGACGAAGGACTACTCCATCAACGAGGGCATGTGGGGCACCAGCGTGGGCGGCCGGGAGACGCTGGATCCCTGGACCACGCTGCCGGAGGCCGCCTTCCCCGGCGGCGTGATCGGCAGCCTGAAGCCCATGACGCTGCTGATCGGCTTCGAGCGCGGCATCCCCGTGGCCTTCAACGGGAACGCCCTGGACCCTGTCGCCCTCGTCGCCCAGCTCAACGACCTCGGCCGACCCTACGGTCTCGGACGCGGGGTCCACTTGGGCGACACCATCCTCGGCATCAAGGGCCGCGTGGGCTTCGAGGCCCCGGCGGCGCACCTGCTCATCGGCGCCCACCGGGAATTGGAGAAGCTCGTACTCAGCGGCAAGCAGCTCTTCTGGAAGGAGAGCCTTGGCAACCTCTACGGCAGCCTGCTGCACGAGGGCCACTTCTTCGACCCCCTGGCCCGGGATCTCGAAGCCTTCCTGGAATCCAGCCAGGACCGGGTCAGCGGCGAGGTGCGCCTCACCCTGCACCCGCGGATCTTCGTGGTGGAGGGCGTCCAGTCCCCCTACTCCCTGATGGATCCCCGCATCGCCACCTACGGCGAGGCCAACCGCCTCTGGACCGGCGCCGAAGCCGCCGGCTTCGCCAAGATCTTCGGCGTCCAGCAGACCCTGACCCTCCAAGCCAAGCCGAACTGATCTTCGAGGTTCCCATGATGCGCATCCACGTGGACAAGATCGCCTCGGTCACCCGGAACCTCCGGCTGGGCCGCACGCTCACGCTCTCGCCTGAGATCCTCCTGGAGGAGGGCTCGGTCCTCGCCTGCCGCGTGCGGGGCGAGAAGACCACCTACAACCAGCTGGAGGATCCCCACGGACGCATGAGCACGCTCCACGACGGGGATATCCTCGTCGGGGCCCTGGGCCACCGGAACGCGCTGCAGGGCTACGAGGGCGTCCTGCCCACGAGCCTCAAGCCCGGAGACACGGTGAACCTCCTCAACATGGGCGGCGTGATCGGCACCTGCCTCTCCCACAACCCCGATGTCGGCAGGCCCTTCGAGCTGGAGGTGCTGGGCCAGGTGCTGGTCTTCCCCGAGTTCCAGTCCCGGTCCGGCCAGCCCGCCCACATCCGCATGGGGGCCCTGAAGGGCACCAGCCTCTCGCCCCACTGCCCGGTGGTGTACGTGGCGGGCACCTGCATGAACGCGGGCAAGACCGCCGCCGCCTGCGCCAGCATCCGGGTGCTCAGCCGGGCGGGCTACCGCGTGGGCGCCTGCAAGCTCACGGGCGTATCGCTCATGCGCGACGCCCTGGCCATGCGGGACTACGGCGCCGAGGTGGCCCTCGACTTCACCGACGCGGGCATCGTCTGCACGGACGCCCGCAGCGCCGCGGGCGTGTCGCGGGTGATCTTCTCCGAGCTGGCGGCCCACGGGGTGGATGTCATCGTGGCCGAGACCGGCGACGGGATCATGGGCGAGTACGGCGTCCAGGCCATCCTCTCCGATCCCGATCTCAGGGGCCTGGGCGGGGCGTTCCTCCTCTGCGCCAACGATCCCGTGGGCGCCGCCGGGGCCGTGGCCGATCTGAAGCAGACCTATGGCATCCAGACCGACCTCGTGGCCGGCCCCGCCACGGACAACCGCGTGGGCGAGCGCTTCGTGGCCACCCTCGGCCTCCCCGCCCGCAACGCCCGCGCCGACGCCGAGGCCCTCGGAACGTACGTCCTCGGCCTCGTGGAGCCCAAACTTGCGGTGAAGGCATGACCTCGGTGGATGTCCTCGTCCTCGGCGCGTCGGGCTACGGCGGGGGCGAGCTGCTGCGCTGGCTCTCGGGGCACCCGGCGGTGGCCTCGCTGCGCGGCACGGCGCGGAGCCACGCGGGCAAGTCCTTCCACGCCCAGCACCCCAACCTCCGCGGGCTGGTGGAGGGCACCTTCGAGGCCGAACCCGACTGGGAGGCCCTGGCAGCGTCCCCCCATCCCGTGCTGTTCTCGGCCCTGCCCCACGGCGAACTCGCGAAGCAGTGGGCCACCTTCGAATCCGCCTGGAAGGACCGGGGCCTGGCGGACCGCCTCACGGTCATTGATCTCTCCGCGGACTTCCGGCTGGATCCCAGCTGGGTCTACGGCCTCGTGGACTGGCAGCCGGAGCGGATGCACGGCGCGAAGCGCATCGCCAACCCGGGCTGCTTCGCCACGGCCCTGCAGCTGGCCCTGCTGCCCCTGGCCGACTGGCGGCCCTCCTTCGTGGCCGTCACCGCCGCCACGGGTTCCTCGGGCTCGGGGGCCGCGCCCTCCGACACGACCCACCATCCCACCCGGGCGAACGACTTCCGCGCCTACAAGGTGCTCCAGCACCAGCACGAAGCGGAGGTGCTGCGCACCCTGGCCGCCGCCGGCTGGAC
>DAIDKC010000171.1 GCA_027451045.1 Holophagaceae bacterium
CCTCACGGATGGATGCCCCTGGAGCTTGGCTGAGTTCACGGAGCGGGTGGCCCTGCTGGCGGGGCTGCCCGCGCCCCGGCGCATCGGCTGGGCCGAGGCCGAACAGATCCTGAGCCCGGGCTTTCTGGCCTTCCTGCGGGACCGCCGGCGGGTGCTCCCGCGCCGGCTGGCGGCGCTGGGGATCACGCCGAGGCCCCCCGATACGGGCATCCGCGACAGCCTCGTGGAGATGGGGTTTCCGGGATGACGGTCCGGGAGGCCAGGACGCGGAGACGGACTCGGTCCGGCTACGCGGCGGGGTTCCCAGGGGGGACGCAGAGGCCCGCAAGGGCCGGGCGGTCCCCCCTGGACAACATCAGTACCGCAGCACGCTGAAGACCGGCAGGCCCTCGACCTTCTCCCGGCCGGGCAGGGTGGTCAGCTCAATGAAGACCGTGAGCGCCACGGCTTGGGCGCCAGTGCGCTGGACCAGCCGCTGGGCGGCGGCGGCGGTGCCACCGGTGGCCATGACATCGTCCACGATCAGCACCCGGTCGCCGGGGCCGAAGGCGTCCGTGTGGATCTCCAGGGCGTCACTCCCGTACTCAAGCCCGTAGGCCTCCTTGTGGGTGGTCAGGGGCAGCTTGCCGGGCTTGCGGGCGGGGACGAAGCCCAGGCCCAGCCTCTGCGCGAGGGCGCTGCCGAAGATGAAGCCGCGGGACTCCAGGCCCAGGACGTGCGTGGGCTGGAGGTTCAGCACGGGTTCGGCCATGGCCTCCACGGCCTGGCGGAAGGCCCCGGCGCTGGCGAGCAGCGGGGTGATGTCCTTGAACAGGATGCCGGGCTTCGGGAAGTCGGGGACGTCGCGGACGAACGGGTGCAGGGACATGGCTACCTTCGGATCTCGAATGGATGGGGTAGCGAGGATCCCACATCCAGGGCATCCCAGTCCAGTTCCTCCACGCGCCCGAAGGCCGGGCCCTCCGCCAGGCGGGCGCGGAGGAGGACCAGGAGGTCGTCCGGCCCCTCGGCCGCGCCGCGCACGGAACCGTCCGGCTCGTTGCGCACCCAGCCTCCCAGGCCGAGGAGCCGCGCCTCGCGCTCCACGAAGCGCCGGTAGCCGACCCCCTGCACCTCCCCTCGGACCCTGAAGCTCACGCGCATGGGATCACCCGTTGAAGGTGGCCTCGAAGTCCTTGCTCCGGGCCAGGATCTCGGGGCAGCCCAGGTCCAGGCGCAGGGGCGTCGCGCTGGCCCAGCCATCCAGCACGGCTTCCGCGTCGGATCCGGGACTCTTCGCGTAGGTGGGGCCCGCGTCTCCCCCGATCCAGAAATAGGGCGTGCCGCGGGGATCCACCCGCCGCTCCACGATGTCGTGGTAGGCGCGGCTGTCCTGCCCGGTGAGGCGGAAGCCCTTCGGGGCGTCTTGCGGGAAGTTGAGGTTCCAGATCCGGTTCGGCGGCAGTTCCATGGCCTCCCAGCGCTGGAGGAAGCGCTCGATCCAGGGCACGGCCAGGGCCAGCTCCCCCTTGGGGTGGATGGAGAAGGCCGCCGCCCGGGCGCCCTGGAGCCGGCCCTCGAAGGCCGCGCCCACGGTGCCGGAGTAGAACACGTCCTCGCCGAGGTTGAAACCGAGGTTCACGCCGGAGAGGATCCAGTCGGGCCGGCGCTTCAGCACCTCGCAGACGCCCAGCAGCACGCAGTCCACGGGGGTCCCATCGCAGGCGTAGCGGTCCTCCCCGAGGGCGTGGAGCCGCAGGATGCTGTGCAGGCTCAAGGCGCTGGAGATGGCCGACCGGTTGCGGTCCGGGGCCACGGTGACCACGCGCCCGAACCGGGACGCCACCTGGGCCAGCGCCGCGAGCCCCGGGGCCCAGAGACCGTCGTCGTTGGTGAGGAGGATCAGGCGTTCGGGCATGGGGCCAGTGTACCCCTCCGGGCCCGGAAGGCCGCCAGCCCCCTGCCTGGCCGGAGGGCGCGGCATCCCCGGGACTCCTGTGCGAGAATTCCGGCATCGCGCCCTGCGGGGTGCTGGGAGGGAGCCATGAAGTACCGCCAGATGGGTTCCACCGGCCTGTTCGTCTCCGAGATCTGCCTCGGGGCCATGACCTTCGGAGGCAACCCCGATGCGGGGTTCTGGAAGGCCATCGGCCAATTGGGGCAGCCCGAGGTGGATGTCCTCGTGGGGAAGGCCCTCAAGGCCGGCGTGAACTTCTTCGACACGGCCAACGTGTATTCCTACGGCCAGTCCGAGCGCCTGCTGGGCCAGGCCTTCCGGAACCTGGGGGTCGCCCGGAAGGATGTGGTGATCGCCACCAAGGTCTTCGGGGAGATGGGGTCCGGTCCCAACGACCGCGGGGCCTCGCGGGGGCACATCATGGATTCCGTGCGGGCCAGCCTCGATCGCCTCCAGACGGACCACATTGACCTCTACCAGATCCACGGGAACGATGCCGTCACGCCGCTGGACGAGACCCTGCGGGCCCTGGACGACCTGGTCAGCCAGGGGCTGGTCCGGTACGTGGGCGTGTCCAACTGGGCGGCCTGGCGGATCTCCAAGGCCCTGGGGATCTGCGATGCGAAGGGCCATTCGCGGTTCGCGACGCTCCAGGCCTACTACTCCATCGCCGGGCGGGACCTCGAGCGGGAGCTCGTGCCGATGCTGATGGAGGAGGGCCTGGGCCTGATGGTCTGGTCGCCCCTGGCGGGCGGCCTGCTCTCCGGGAAGTTCGCCCCGGAGGGCAGGGGCCCCGAGGGGGCCCGCCGGGCGGCCTTCGATTTCCCGCCGGTGGACGCGGAGCGCGGCTGGGCCTGCGTGGAAGCCATGCGCGGGATCGCCAGTGCCCATGGGGTGTCCGTGGCCCGGGTCGCCCTGGCCTGGCTGCTGGCCAAGCCGCACGTCATGAGCATCATCATCGGCGCCAAGACCCCGGAGCAGCTCGAGGACAACCTCGCCGCGGCCGACCTCGATCTGTCCCCCGAGGAGATGGAGCGGCTCGACGCCGTGAGTGCGCTGCCCCCGGAGTACCCGGGCTGGATGCTGGCACGGCAGGGGGGCAACCGGCGCCCCAAGCCCTTCCCCGCACCTT
>DAIDKC010000172.1 GCA_027451045.1 Holophagaceae bacterium
GGCCTCCAGTTCCCCCTGGGCGAGCCGCTGCGTCATGTCCCGGTCGTAGGCCTCCACGGGCAGGTGCGGTTCCTTGCGGCTGCGGGCCAGCACCCGCTGGATGCTGTCGGCAGGCACGGTGAACAATACGTCCATGGGCGCGAGGGGAGTGATCACCGCGATCCCGCCGGCGTCCGTGGCGTGGACGATGTTGCCGGGATCCACGAGGCGGAGGCCCACGCGCCCGGCGATCGGGGCCGTGATGCGGCTGTAGGTCAGGTTCAGCCGGGCGCTCGCGACCGTGGCCTGGTCGGCCTGGATCGCCGCCTTGATCTGGTCCACCTGGCTGCTCTGGGCATCCAGCTGCTGCTGGGCCAGGATGCCCTGGCGGGTCAGGTTCCGGTAGCGCGCCAGATCCAGCTGGGCATTCTCCAGGGCGGCCTTGTCCTTGGCGAGCTGGCCCTCCGCCTGCATGAGCTGGACCTGGAAGGGGCGGGGGTCGAGCTGGACGAGGAGCTGTCCCTGGCTCACCTGCTGGCCTTCCTTGAAGGCCACCTGCACCAGCTGGCCGTCCACCCGGCTCCGCACCGTGACGGTGGCGAGGGGTGTCACCGTGCCGAGACCCGTGAGGCTGAGGGAGAGGTCGCCGGACCGGACGGCTGTGGCCAGCACCGGGACGGGACGGTCCGCCCCCGGGAAGCCCTTGCGGGCCGGCTGGCGGTCCCGGGCACAGGTGATCAGGACCACCAGGGCCACCAGCCCCGCGGCCACGACCCAGGGCCAGCGCTTGGTCCGGGCGTCCGGAACCGGGTCCGCCTGGGAGTGGGAAGGAGCGGGAGGCAGGGATTCCATGGGAAGTCCGGGGCTTGGAGGAAGGGACAAAGATACGCGGAGGCGTGCCGCGGGTATGGTATCGCTAGTTGAGGCACAAGATGAGCGCTCGACTCCAAGAGACCCGGAGGTCGGACTAGAGGTTGCCCACCTGCAGCCGGCGGCGGGCCGCGAGACGCGGGGACTTCGGGGCCTGAAGGGCGGCCAGGGATTCCAGGTTGGCGATCATCTTGTTGAGGGCCTCCCGGACTACGGCCTGGTCTCCGGGGCTGACCCCAGCGAGGAGGTGCTCGCCGATCTCGCCGTTGAGCACCTCGATCTGGCGGAGGATCCGCTGGCCCTCGGGCGCCAGCCGGATGCGGATGCGACGGCCGTGGGCGGGATCGGCCTCGGTGCGGAGCAGGCCCCGGCCCGAGAGCAGCTTCACCACCCGGCTGGCCGTGGGATCGTCCATCCACGCCTCCTGGGCGAGGGCGTGCAGGGAGAGAGGACCCTGCCGCTGGAGCAGCGTCAGCACCCAGACGTGCTGCGGGGTGAGGTTGAGGGGCTGCAGGCGGGCCCACATCACGTGCTTCAGGCGGCGGCGCGCCGCCGCGATCAGGTACCCGAGGCCAAGGGGAGGCGTGGGGGTGGCGTCTTGTTGCATAAGCAATAAGGTGGTCCCCCCCGGATCTCCTGTCAACGGGGTTTCACGCTGCCCTGGACCTCCAGGTCCCGAGCGCCTCAGGAGGCACAGGAGATTCCCGTGCCCGGCGGGGCGGAGCCAAGGAGACTCCAGGTCCCTGGGAATGCCTGGTCCGGCATGCAAAATACCCCCCTCCACCCTGACCGAGGGGCCCAATGGGTGGTTGCAGATCCGGATGGGGGCGGGTCCTCCGGGCTGAGCGCGGCCCGGGAGGAGCGGGCCGGCTAGCGGGCCCCGACTTTGGCCAGGGCCTGGGCCAGGTCGGCCTGGATGTCCTCCACATCCTCGATGCCGACGGACAGGCGCACGAGGCCGTCGCTGATGCCCGCGGCCAGGCGGTCCTCCCGGGCCATGCCGGCGTGGGTCATGGAGGCGGGATGGCTGATGAGGGTCTCCACGCCGCCCAGGGAGACGGCCAGGCCCGCCAGCTGCACGGAATCCATGAGGATGCGCCCCGCCTCCAGGCCGCCCTTCAGCTCGAAGGAGATCATGGAGCCGAAGCCGCTCATCTGGCGCTTCGCCAGCGCGTGCTGGGGGTGGCTCGGCAGGCCGATGTAGCGCACCCAGGCCACCGCCGGATGGCTTTCCAGCCAGGGGGCGATCGTCGCGGTGTTCTGCTCGGCCCGTTCCACCCGGAGGGCGAGGGTCTTCAGCCCGCGGCTCACCAGGAAGGCCTGGTGGGGATCCATGTTGGAGCCCAGGTTGATCATCATGGTGCGGATCTGCTTGTGCAGGGCCTCGGTCTTGGCGATGACGATGCCGCCCACGATGTCGGCGTGGCCGTTGATGAACTTGGTGACGGAGTGCAGCACCAGGTCCGCGCCGAGATCGAGGGGCTTCTGGAGGTGGGGGCTGGCGAAGGTGTTGTCCACCACGAGGAGCGCGCCGTGGGCGTGGGCGATCTCCGCCGCGCCCGCGATGTCGGTGACGGCCATGGCGGGATTCGAGGGGGATTCCACGTAGACCAGCCTCGTCTCCGGGCGCATCGCCTTGCGCAGGTTGTCGAGGTCCGTGGTGTCAAGGTAGGTGGAGGACACCCCGAAGCGGCTCAGGTGCTTCTCCATGAGGCCGCGGCTGGGGCCGTAGACCGAATCCGTGCTGACCATGTGGTCGCCGGCGCTGAGCAGGGCCAGGTAGACGGTGCTGACGGCACCCATGCCGCTGGCCATGGCGGTGGCGCCGAAGCCGTTCTCCAGTTCCGCCACGTTGCGCTCCAGGGCGGTCGTGGTGGGGTTGCCGATGCGGGTGTAGATGTAGCCGTCGGCCTTTCCGGCAAACCGGTCGGCGCCCTCCTGGGCATTCCGGAAGGCGAAGGTGCTCACCTGGTAGATGGGCGTCACCACGCTTCCGTACTCATCGTGGGGAATGCCGGCGTGGACCAGCTTGGTGTTGAATCCGCTCTGGCGGGTGTCCATGGGAACTCCTAGAGGGCCTTCAGGCGGGAGGCGATCTCGGCGATCGGCCAGGTCTCCTGCACCCCCGTGGCCATGTGCTTGATGGTAACGATGCCCTGTTCCAGCTCGCCATCGCCGAGGATGAGGGCGGTCTGTGTTCCGAGGCGGTTGGCGGTGGCCAGGGCCTTCTTCAGGGCCCCGCCGCGGGTCTCCACCTGGATGGGAAGGCCGGCCTCCCAGAGGGTCCGCGCCAGCTTCAGGGCCTCCGTGGCGGCCCGCTCCCCCAGGGGGATGAGCAGGGCGGGGGCTGCCCGCGGCGCTTCGCCCCGCACCTGCTGGAGGACCATGGCCAGGCGGTCGAGGCCGATGGCCCAGCCGAAGGCGGGCACCTCGGGGCCGCCCAGCTGCTTCACGAGGCCGTCGTAGCGGCCGCCGCCCAGCAGGGCGCTCTGGGCGCCCAGGTCGGAGCTGAGCACCTCGAAGGCGGTGCGGGTGTAGTAGTCCAGGCCACGCACCAGGCGGGGGTTCTCCTCGAAGGGGATGCCCAGCTCCGTGAGCAGGACCTTGAGCCGCGCGTGGTGCTTCGCGGAGGCCTCGTCCAGGTGGTCCGTGATGACCGGATGGCCTTCCAGGGCGGCCTGGCATCGCTCGTTCTTGCAGTCCAGGACGCGCAGAGGGTTCGTCTGGATGCGGCGGTGGCAGTCCTCGCAGAAGCGGTCGGCCCGGTCCGCGAAGAACGCACGGAACGCCGCGTGGAAGGCGGGCCGGGATTCCGGCGTGCCCACGGAGTTGATGGAGAAGACCAGGTGCTTGAGTCCCAGCTCCGTGAGGAACCCGTGGAGCATGAGCAGGGATTCGGCCTCGCTCTCGGGGGTGGCCACGCCGAAGCTCTCGGCGCCGATCTGCCAGAACTGGCGGTAGCGGCCCGTCTGCATGCGCTCATACCGGAACTGGGGGCCGATGTAGTAGAGGAGCACGGGATCGCTGGAGGCCAGGAGCTTGTGCTGGATGGCCGCCCGCACCACGCCGGCGGTGTTCTCGGGGCGCATCACCACCTGGCGGCCCCCCTTGTCCGTGAATTCGTACATCTCCTTGTTCACGATGTCGGAACTCTCCCCCACGCTGCGCTTGAAGACCTCCAGCTCCTCCAGGATGGGGGTGCGGATCTCCCCGTAGCCGTGGCGGCCGAACACGCGGCGGGCCGCATCCTCGATATGCTGGAACCAGCGGAGCTCCGCTCCGAACAGATCCCGCATGCCTTTCACCGACTGGGCCATGATTCGACTCCCGGGCATTCTGCCCGCCACCTTCAGCCTACTGGCATGGGCCCATCCCCCCAAGCCGGTCCATCCGCGGCCCCGCGCCTTCCGGATCATGCTGGATCCCGGCCACGGCGGCCAGGACCAGGGGGCCCACGGGCCCCGGGGGCTGCTGGAGAAGCGGGCGGCCCTCGAGATCGCCCTGGACGTGGGCGCCCGGCTCAAGGCCGCGGGGTTCCACGTGGACTACACCCGGAAGACCGATACCTTCATCCCCCTCTGGGACCGGGCCCAGCTGGCCAACAAGGATGGCGACGACCTCTTCGTCAGCATCCATCTCAATGCCTCCCGTTCCCGCTCCGCCCGGGGCTCCGAGGTGTACTTCCTGAGCCTGGGCCAGGGGGATGACGACGAGGTGGCCGCCGAGGAGAACGCCGGAGCCGGGCCCGGGCCCGAGGGGACGGAGGGCGTGGTGGCCAGCATCCTCGACGATCTGGCACAGAAGGCCTACCTCCAGGATTCCGAGCGTCTCGCCGTGGACATCCAGAACGCCCTCAACCGGCAGGCGGGCATCAGGGAGCGCGGGGTCAAGCAGGCGCCCTTCGCGGTTCTGCGCAGCGCGGCCATGCCGGCCGTCCTCGTGGAGGCCGCCTTCATCTCCAATCCCCGGGAAGAGCGGAAGCTCAGGAACCCCCGGTTCGTGGACCGGGTCGCGGAGGCGGTCGTCCAGGGCATCCGGCGCTATGTTGCCGCCGGGAATGGCACCGTCCGCCGGAAGGCCATCCTCGGCCCCCGGGAGGCCCGGCTGCGGCGACGCATTTCCCGGTAGTCAAACCACCCGGCCATGATCTAGGCTGGGGAACTTTCCAGTCGAGTGGAATGCCTGTGGAGGTGCCGGATGGCGGAAGGTCTCCAGAACCCGTCGGAGGGAGGGGCCCCACCGCTCCCCCAGGAACGAATCCAGTGCTCCTGGTGCCAGGGGCAGAATCCGAAGAGCGCCCGGAACTGCCAGTCCTGCGGAGCGCCGCTGGACCTCCGCAACCTGGTGAGCGAATCGGGCTGGCGCGAGGCCCCCCGTCTGCGGGACATGACCGAGATCCGCTTCGGGCAGAGCACCTGCCAGGTGGAAGGGGAGGTCGTGCCCGTGGCGGAGCTCCACCTCGCCAGCGGGGATGCGGCCTACTTCGAGCACCACGTCATGCTCTGGAAGGACGAGGGGGTGCCCCTGACGACCCTGCAGCTGCCCGGAGGCTTCAAGCGGGCGCTGGCGGGCATGCCCTTCATCATCAGCGTGGCTTCGGGCGAGGGACGGATCGCCTTCTCCCGGGACGCCACGGGGGAACTGGTGGTCCTCCCTCTCCATCCGGGCATGGAGCTGGACGTGCGGGAACACGCCTTCCTCCTGGCCTCGCATACCATCCAGTACTCCTACGTGCGGATCAAGGGTCTGGCCAACATCCTCTTCGGCGGCCAGGGCATGTTCATGGACCGCTTCGTCGCGACCCAGGCCCAGGGCCTGCTCATCCTCCACGGCTACGGCAACGTGTTCGAGCGGACCCTCAAGGCGGGCGAGAGCCTGCTGGTGGAGCCGGGCGCCTTCCTCTACAAGGACGCCTCGGTGACCATGGACATCCAGCGCCAGAAGCTCACCTCCGGCCTGCTGGGCGGATTCGGGATGAACCTGGCCCGGATGACCGGCCCCGGCCGGGTCGGCATCCAGTCCATGTACGTCCACCACGCCACCGGGGAGTAGGAGGGCGCCATGGAGATCCGAAGCCCGCAGACTCCCTCCGGGGATGCTCCCCGCTACACCTGCCCCTACTGCTCCCTCAAGAGCGACGGGCGCTCCGGCACCTGCCCCCAGTGCGGCGGTCCGGTGGATGTCAGGGCCATTGTCTCCCCCGCGCGGTGGGCAGAGGTGCCCGGCCAGAAGGGGGAGGCCAAGGTCCAGTTCGGCGGCTCGCACTGCCGGATCTCGGGCTCGTACGTGCCGGCGGTCGAGGCCGACCTTGCGGCCGGGGACGGGGTCTATTTCGCGCACCACATACTCCTCTGGATGGAGCCGGGCCTCCATGTGGGGGCCATGTCCATGAAGGGCGCCTTCAAGCGGGTGCTGGCGGGGATGCCCATCGTCATGGCCGAGGCCAAGGGGCCCGGCCGCATCGCCTTCTCGCGGGACGCCCCGGGCGAGCTGCTGGCCCTGCCCCTCCAGCCGGGCGAGGCCGTGGACGTGCGGGAACACCTCCTGGTCTTCGCCACCGATGCCGTCGCCTACGACTGGTTCCAGACCGACATCTGGTACAAGATCCAGATCCAGCGGGGCAATGACCGGGAAACGGAGGTCCACCGCCCCCTGGGCCTGTTCATGGACCGCTTCTCCGCCGGCTCCAGGCCGGGGCTCCTGGTGCTCCACGCCTCGGGCAACGTCTTCGTCCGGGACCTGGCCGAGGGGCAGTCCATCCTGGTCAAGCCCACGGCCCTGCTCTACAAGGATCCGGCCGTGGGGATGCAGCTGCACTTCGAGCATCCCGCCGCCACCTGGAGCGCCTACGGGGCCTGGACCCAGCGCTACGTGTGGCTGAGGCTCCAAGGGCCCGGCCGGGTGGCGCTCATGTCCGCCTTCGAGCCCGTGCACGGGGAGAACGGCTCCCTGGTGGCCTGCTCCCCGGCCACCCAGCGCCACTGGTAGGCCCCCGGGTCGGGCCAGGGGCGGGGGAAGGCCGCTTCAACCGAACGGCGGGCTTCCGCTCTCATCTTGTGTCTTCCCAGGTCAGGCGAGGCCGCTTGCCCACCCTGGGCAGGTCCGATGTCTCGCTTCTTGAGTCTCATATTCGTGCTTGAATGGGCCCATCCGGCTCAGGCAGGGAGCTTTCGCATGGCGCGTTCCACGTGGTTGACGGGCACCTTGGGGTTGGCCGCCCTGGCGGGCCCTGTCCTGCGAGGCCAGGGCCTGGATCCGGCCACCTTCTTCCAGCTGGCGGAGCAGGCCCAGACGGCCTTCTCCATCCAGGGGGATGGTGCGCGGGCCATGGGCACGGGCGGGGCCTTCATCGCCATCGCGGACGACGCGACTGCGGTCTCCTACAATCCCGCCGGCCTGGCTCAGCTCCTCCGCCCCGAAGCTTCCTTTGGCCTGCAGGCCCTTTCGCGGGACCAGAGCTTCACGGGGGCCACGGGGAACGTCTCGGGGAACCCCACCACCTTCGAGGACACCACGAGCCGGGACCGGCACGTCCGTCCCTCCTTCGCCTCCTTCACCCTGCCCTGGAAGCAGGGGGGACTCAACCGGGCCGTGCTGTTCAGCTACCAGCGGATCTTCGACTTCACCTACGGCAGCTCCGTGGACTATCTGGCCAAGGCCGCCGGCGGCTCCACCACCCAGGCCATTGCCCAGGCCATCCGCCAGGACGGCGGCATTGACCTCTACTCCCTGGCCTTCGCCGCGGAGCTTTCCCCCCGACTGCTGCTCGGGGCCTCCCTCAACGCCTGGCAGGGCCGCTGGCAGTTCACTTCCACCTCCCGGCTCGCGACCTCCGGCATCAGCACCGTCTTCGATTCCACCCTCGGGCAGTCCAGCGCCTTCCGGGGCGTGAACGGGAACCTGGGCCTCATCTGGCGCTCCGAGTACCTGAACCTGGGCCTGGTGTACCGCACCCCCTTCACGGCCACCTACACCTTCTCGAACCAGTACGACCACGTGGATGGCACGACTGGGATGCCCGTCCAGCAGGGGACCCCTTCCACCCCCGCCTCCGTGCAATGGCCCGGGACCCTGGGCTGGGGACTGGGCCTCCATCTGGGGCCCCGGGTGCAGGTGACGGCCGACTGGGTGGAAACG
Source organism: Holophagaceae bacterium (assembly GCA_027451045.1). Lineage (GTDB taxonomy): Bacteria > Acidobacteriota > Holophagae > Holophagales > Holophagaceae > Geothrix. The sequence goes on from DAIDKC010000172.1 coordinate 7,987, forward strand.
CCGTGGTCCAGGGCCCGCTACGCCGGGAACGGGGCCAGCCTGGACGGGCGGAACTGGTTCGACGATCGGGTGGCCTCCGCCATTCCCGATGTGCTCGACGAGCGGGCTGGCGTCGAGTGGGTCGCCCTGGCGAACGGGCGGCTGGTGCTCCCCCTGCGGGCCGGCGTGTTCCGGGAGCCCCAGCCCATCGTGGACGACCGCACGGGCCAGCAGCGGGTCCTGGAGGGCTGGACGGCGGGCTTCGGCGTGAAGCGGGGCACCGTCACCCTGGATGTCGCCTACCGGGAGGCCCGCAGCCGGCGGGAGGCCTCCCGGCTCAACACGGACGCCCCCATCGGCGGGGTGGCGAGCGTGGCCTACGGATTCGAGCAGGAGGACGAGCGGAAGCTCTATCTCTCCGTGATCTACCAGTTCAAGGGGGCCGCCCTCCGGCGGGCCCTGTCCTGGCTGCTGGTGGGCGGCTGATCCCGTGGTACGGCGTGCCCTGGTCCTGCTGGCGGCCGCCTTGCCGGCGATGGCCCAGGCCTGGCCCACTTTCTATTCCGCCTACCAGGACGGCCTCGCAGCCCAGGCCCGGGGGGACCATGCCCTGGCCGTCCGGGCCTTCCGGCGCGCCATCGTGTTGAACCCCCAGCCGGGCCGGAACGTTCGGACCTACGGGCTGAATTTCATGCCCCGCTACGAGCCCTACCTCCGGCTGGCCGCCTCCCAGCTCGCCCTGGGCGACCTCCCAGGCGCCCAGGCCAGCCTGGGGCGCTCCGCCGCCCTGGGGCTGGAGTCCGCCGCCGAGCGGCAGGCGCTCCTGGCCCGGCTCCAGCGTCTGCGGCAGGCCCGGGTGGCCCCTCCTCCGCAGGCCCCGTCCGTCCGTCCTCTGCAGGTCCAGCCCTCTGCGCCTCGGCCCGTCCTGGTTGCCCCGGCGCCCGGCCCCGTGCCAGGGCCGCTCCGGCAGGTCCCGAGCCCGCAACCGTCGCCCGCCCCGACGCGGCCCCCAGCCCCTGTGTCGCGCGCACCCATCCGCCGTCCCCTCCAGGCCCACCGTTCGGAGCCACTCCCGTCCAGGTCCTCCGCCGTCTCAGCCATCCCCTCGGTCCAGGTGAAAGCCCTCCAGGCTGCTGCGCCGGCATCCCCTCCCCCAGTCCCCGGGCCGTCCCGCCCCCGCTCCTGGCTGCCCGTCGGCCTGGGCCTGGCGAGCCTCGGCGGGGTGCTGGCCTTCCTCGCGCGCCGTCGGTCGCAACCTGCGGATTCCGCTGGAGCGGAAGGCGGGGCCGAGACGGTCGGGATTTCCGCCCCCCCGCTTCCAGCTTCCCGCGATCCCAACCTGGGGCGGAGCTTCAGCCACTACGTGGCCCAGCGGATCCTGGGACGAGGGGGCTGCGCCACGGCCTACTACGGCGTGGATGCGGAAACCGGGGAGGAGGTGGCCATCAAGGTGCCGCACCCCCACCTGATGGATCAGCCCGAGGCCCGGGCCCGCTTCCAGCGCGAGGCCACCCTCGGGAGCCTGCTGGTCCATCCGAACATCGTGCCGGTCCTGGAGGCTTCCCCGGAGGGGGAGGACCCCTGGCTGGCCATGCGCTACATCCCGGGGGACACCCTGGCGAGCCGCCTGTTCATGGCCGGGCCCCTGGGCATTCCAGACGCGGTGGCCCTGGCCCGGGACGTGGCGGAGGCCATCCGGTTCGCCCACGAGCGGGGCGTGGTCCATCGGGACCTCAAGCCGGCCAACGTGATGGTGACCCCGGCGGGTGCCCTCGTGATGGATTTCGGGATCGCCCGGCTGGCGGAGGTCGGCCTCACGGCCACCACCCTCTTCCTGGGCACGCCCCAGTACGCGGCCCCCGAGGCGATCACCAGTCCCAGGGTGGGCCCGCCTGCCGACTGGTACGCCCTGGGGATCATGCTCTTCGAGATGCTCGCCGGGCGGGCGCCCTTCCAGGCGGACTCGACCTTCAACATCCTCGAAGCCCACCGTTCCCAGCCCCTGCCGGATCTGGCCGCCATCCGGCCGATGACCCCACCCCCCTTGGCGTCCCTCATCCGCCGGATGTGCGCCAAGAGCCCCGAGCAGCGGCCCTCCGGGGAGGAGATCGTGGAGACCCTGGGACGCTTCGCGACGCGTCCCCTGGTGCCCGCTCCGGAGGGGGCTGGGGGCTCATGACATGCGGGCGACGGCCTGCTGGAGTTCCTCGGGGGTATGGGCGGTGAAGCCCAGGCGGGTGGCGGCGAGGGGCTGCTGGCCGAGGTCGTAGTAGGTCCCCTGGCGAAGCTTGAGGCCCCGGCTCTGGCAGGCGCCCACCCAGGCCGCGAAGCGCCCGGGTTCCGCCAGATCGCCCACACCCTCCAGCCAGAGGGCCGTGCCTCCGGCCCGGGAGGCGAGGCGCCCGCGGAAGGCGTGGTGGAGGGCATCCTCCAGGGCCTCCCGCCGCTCCTTGACCGCCTTGCGGACCCGGAGCAGCTGCCGGGGGATCTCCCCGTCCAGGAGCAGCTCGGAAAGGGCCCACTCCTGGAGCGGGTCCCCCTGCCAGTCGAGATGGCGGCGGGCACTGGCCAGCAGGGGCAGAAGCGGCGCCGGCGCCATCAGGTAGGCTGCCCGCACGCCCGGGGCGAGCAGCCGGCCCAGGTCCCCGACGTACACCACCTGCTCCGGCGCATCCACGGCCAGGGGCCTGGGCGTGGGGCCCTGGTCCAGGAGGAAGTCGTACTCCGCGTCCAGTTCGAGGATGGGGATGCGGTGCCGGCGCGCCAGGTCGAGGATCGTCGCGCGGCGTTCCGCGCCGAGGCGCGCAGTGGTCGGCATCTGGCACTGGGGGGTGAGCACCGCGAGGCGCACCGGGAGGGGCCCGGCCTGCGCGAGGGCTTCCAGGGCCTCGGGCCGGGCCCCGTCCGCATCCACGGGAAGGGGGTGAAGCTGGGCCCGGCTCGACTGTCTTAGGGCCTGCCAGAGGACGGGGTTGCCGGGGCTTTCCACGGCCACCGCTCCCCCTTCGGGGCCGAGGAGGGCCTGGGCCACCAGGTTCACGGCCAGCACGACGCTTCCGAGGACCAGGATCTGGTCGGGGCTGGCGCGCAGGGCCCGCTGGGTGAGGAGGAACGAGGCGAGGGCCTCCCGAAGCCGGGCGTGGCCCTTGGGGTCCGGGGTCCCCAGCAGTTCCGGGGCCCTCAGCTTGAGGGCCCGCTGGTAGGCCCGTCCCAGGGCCTGGGCCGGCGCCAGGCGGGCGTCGGGATGGCCCTCGGTCAGGTCGAGCCCCGCGGCAGCCATGCTGCTGATCGGAGGGAGATGGTCCGGCAGGGTGAACCCCATGCCGGCCTCCTCCCTTGGCTTCCCCGGGGGGAGGGCACGGCTGGAAGGCAGGCGAGCGGCGACGAAGAAGCCCACCCGCTCCCGGGATTCCACCCAGGCCTGGGCCTGGAGCTCCCGCAGGGCGGCGAGGACGGTGTTCACGGTCACGCCCAGCCGTTCCGCCAGCTCCCGCACGCCCGGCAGGGCCATACCCGGCCGGATCCGGCCGGTCTCGATGGCCTCCTGGATGACCTGGGCCGCCTGGAGGTAGAGCGGGCCCCGGCCCCCCGGGGGCAAGGTCAGGCTCAGTTCAATGGCCCGCATGGCTCAACCTGTACCTTCCGCAACTTCTCCAACTGTACCTCGACCCTTCCCTGCCTGCCGCGATCCTTAGGGAGCAAAGGGACACCCCTCACAAGGAGCCACCATGCGACACGAGACACCCACCCGCATCGCCCTGGCCGCGGCCGGCCTGGGTCTGCTCGCCTTCAGCCTCGCCTGCGGCGGGAGCGGGAGCACCTCGGGCACCAGCACGACCCCCGCGCCCCAGGGCACCGTCAACCTCACCCTCAGCGACGCCAGCACCGAGGACTGGGCCACCATCGGCGTCAAGATCCTCGGAGTCACCCTGACGCCCCAGGGGGGCGGCACGCCTGTCACGATCTACACCGCCCCCGCCACGCCGCCCATGATAAACCTCTGCGAGCTGGACCAGCTGAGCGAGCTGCTGGGCAACATGTCCGTGCCCGCCGGGACCTACACCAAGGCCACCCTCACCATCGCAGCCAATCCCGGGGATGTCACCCTCATCACCGCCGCCAATCCCTCCGCTGGCTTCCCGGTGGCTGGCGGCACCTCCATTGATCCGGCCGATATCCAGATCCAGGGCGTCTCCGGTACCGCCCCGGACCTGACCACCTCCGTGGATGTGAAGCTTGCCGCGCCCCTCGTCGTGGCGGCTGGCCAGAGCGACGGCCTGGACTTCGAGTTCGACCTCTCCCATCCTGCCTTCCTCGTGGACCACGTCACCAACGCCGGGACCGTGATCTGGTCCGTGGACTTCAATGGGCCCGTGCGGCACCGGCCCCACTACGACCTCACCCGCCTGGTGCTGCGGGAGATGAAGGGCCAGGTGACGTCGGTGGCCGCCGATGGCAGCTCCCTCACGCTGACCAAGGAATGCGAGGTCTTCCCGGTGCCGACCTCGGGGCCCGCGCCCATCTCCACCCTCCAGAGCCTGACCTTCAAGGCGGATGCCACGAACGGAACCCTCTTCTACGACCTGGATGCCCACACGGCGACGGTCATCCATGACTTCTCCGCCCTGGCGGCCTCCCTCGTGAGCAAGCAGGTCCGCATCACCGCCCGCTACCAGGCCGACGGGTCCCTGGTGGCGGTGCGAGTCTGGGCCAGCAGCTCCTGGCCCAAGGTGTGGATCAGCCCGGAGGGCCATGTGGACCATGTGGATGCCGCCAATGGCATCCTGTACGTGGACGACGAGAACGGGAAGATGGTCCCGGTGGCCGTGAACGGGAGCACGGAGTTCTTCTTCCGGACCCCCGCCAAGGGACTCGCGGATGCCACGCCCATCGGGACGGGCACCGCCTTCCTGGCGAACCTCAAGCGCGGCTTCAAGGTCCACGTTGGGGTGGACGATCCCCTGGCCTCCAGCCTGACGGCCAGCACCGTGGACATCGAGATCGCCCGCTTCGACGGCATCATCTCCGGGGCGGATGCCTCCCAGTTCACCTATACGCGCAGCTTCGCCACCGCGGCCGACGACTACACCGCCACGCTGCCCTACATCGCCACCAGCACCCCGAACGGCAAGGACGCCAACGGCACGTCCATCCTGGGCTTCAAGTGGTGGAACTTCGCCTACCCGACCCTCGTGGACAGTGGCACCAGCGCCATCCCCGATTTCGTGTCCGCGGTGGGCGGAGGCGCCAACTTCGGCGGCACCGTGGGGGCGGTGAAGGCGTGGGGCATGAGCTACGCCACCTGGGGCGATCCCGCGAACACCACGGGCTGGAGCGCGGAGTGGTCCATCCTTGAACCCACCGCGCTTCCCAAGGGCACCGTCGCCTCCCCCTGGACGCCAGGCAACGGCGGCGGTTCGTTTGGCCTCAGCGTGGCCGGTGGAACCAACACCGTGCCTGTGGACCTGAGCACCGTGGCCGGTTCCGCCACCCTGGTGTACGACGTCGCTGTGTCCGCCGGCGGAACCATCACGGTCACGCCGGTGGATATCACCACCTCGGCCGGCCAGAGCCTGCTGGCCACCTACCTGGTGGACGGCACCTCCGTCCGGGCCTATGGCATCCCCCAGCCCGATGGTTCCATCAAGGCCTACGCCATCCGCTACATCCACTGAGCCTTCTTTTCGACCCGGCAGCCGCCCGTCCTGCCTGGAAGGGCGGCTGCCGGGTCTTGTCCCGAGGGGCCGGAACTCCCGATTCCGGCCCCTTCCGTCTGCTCCCCCAAGCTCCAGCTCGCACGAGGACCGGAACCTCGCCGTCATGCCCGGTTGCAGCCCCCCCAGCTCAATGGAGCGAGCCTTGGCCCCCGAACCCTGGTGAGGAGCGGGGGCGAGTCTGGCGTTGTGGCCGGCAGGCGTTCCGGCAGGATGCCTTCCGATCTGTCCCGTGCGCCCGTGGCCCTGGGGGACACGGCGGTGCAGCCGAAGGGGTGGAGCCTTCCACGGACGCGAGGTGGCTCCAGCAGACGCCTCACCCTCTGCTGCGCTGGTGGACATGGTGGGGACCAAGCGGGACCAGGGCTGTCGTGGTCTGGCGCAGGTGGCGAGTCTGATGCGCGGGGGAGAAGCAACCCCGAACCCTTCGAGGGGTTCTCGGGTCCGGGATGCCTGCGGGGACTCGGGAACCAATCGAGTGTCTGTCGCACTTCATGCCTGTCGGGGTTCCTTCCCCTGGGTGAGGGACGGGGCATCTGAGTGGATCCGGGATGCGTGAGTCGGCCGGGGTGTCTCCCAAGATGCTGCCTCCTCAATGGCCGAGACATCCTGGAGCCGCTTCGGTAAGGTGTAAGCGTGGTGTATCTGCAGGACATCCATTGAGGAACGAAGGGGGGCTCTGATGGGCGACCCGTCCGGAACCGTCGGATCAAGCAGCAAGGGCTCTGACGAGGCTGGTCGAGACAAGGCGGTGTTCCCGGGATCAGCACCGGACCTGCCCCCATCCGATGGCCTGGGTGAGATCGAGGTCAAGCGCCGGTTGGCCCAGTTCGGGTACAACGAACTCCCGGAGAAGGCGCGCAACCCGGTCTCTGAGTTCCTGGCCCATTTCTGGGGCCCCATTCCCTGGATGATCGAGGTGGCGGCCGTCCTCTCCGGCGTGCTGCGCCATTGGGCGGATTTCTCGATCATCTTCCTGCTGCTCGTGGCGAACGCCGTCATCGGGTTCTGGGAGGAGTTCCAGGCCGGGAATGCCATTGCGGCGCTCAAGGCCAATCTCGCCCTCAAGGCCCGCGTCAAGCGCGAGGGGCAGTGGCAGGACATCCCATCCCGCGAACTGGTGCCGGGCGATCTGATCCGGCTTCGCCTCGGGGACATCGTGCCGGCGGACGCGCGGCTTCTCGAGGGTGATCCGGTGGAAGTGGACCAGTCGGCCCTCACGGGAGAGTCCCTGCCCGTCGTCCGCAAACCTGGAGAATCCATCTATTCGGGCTCGATCCTGAAGCGGGGGGACATTGATGCGGTGGTGACCGCCACGGGCCGGTCCACCTATTTCGGGAAGACCGCACAACTGGTCGAATCGGCCCATACCATCAGCCATTTCCAGAAGGCTGTCCTGAAGATCGGGGACTACCTGATTGTGATCGCCGTGGCCCTGGTCGTCGTGATTGTCGGGGTGGCGCTGTTCCGGGGCGACCGCTTCGTCACGACGCTCCAGTTCGCGTTGGTGTTGACCATCGCGGCCATCCCGGTGGCCATGCCCACCGTGCTGTCGGTGACCATGGCGGTCGGCGCACGGCTGCTGGCCCAGAAGAAGGCCATCGTCAGCCGCCTGGTCGCCATCGAGGAGCTGGCTGGCATGGACGTGCTCTGTTCGGACAAGACAGGCACCCTGACGCAGAACAAGCTGGCCCTCGGTGCGCCCTTCTGCCTGCCGGGGGTTGCGCCCGGGGACGTGATCCTCGCAGCCGCGCTCGGCTCCCACGCCGGATCAGGCGATGCCATCGATCAGGCGATCCTCTCCGGTTTGGAGGACTCCGGGACCATCCAGGGCTTCCAGGTGCTCCACTTCCAGCCCTTCGATCCCGTGGGGAAGCGCACCGAGGCCCTCC
>DAIDKC010000173.1 GCA_027451045.1 Holophagaceae bacterium
GACGCGGAGCGCCTGGACGCCGGGGCCCTCCGGCGCCCGCGCACTCGCCAGGCGCGCCCGCGCGGGGGCATGGGTGCCCTCGCCGCCGCCCTCACCCGGGACGCGGACCTGCGCCTCGGCTTCCGGGCCCTCCGAATCGAACCCGCGCCCGGCGGGTGGCGCGTCTCCGGCGACGGCCCCGAGGCCTTCGCGAGCCGGGTGGTGCTCGCCCTGCCGGCTTTCGAAGCGGCCGCCCTGCTGGCGCCCCTGGCCCCCGGCGCCTCGGCCGCCCTCGGTGAGATCCCCTACGCCTCGGTGGAGACCTGGCACTCGCGGCACGCCTCGGGCACGGCCTTGGACGGCGGCCACGGCTTCCTCGTCCACCCCCGGGAAGGCAGCGATCTCCTGGGCTGCACGGTGCTCCACGACGGCGGACCCGGCCTGCGCCTCCGCAGCTTCCTGCCCCTGGGAACCCGGTCCTGGCCGGCCGTGGACGCGGCCCTCCGGCGGTGGGTCCCGGAGCTGGGCGAGGCCTCGGCCTCCCTCCGGCTGGAGGCCCCGCACGCCCTCGCCGCGCCTCCGCCGGGCCAGAGGGCTCGCCTTGCCCGGATCCTCGGCGCCCTTCCCCCGGGGCTCGACTGGGTGGCCGCCGCGCGTTTCGGCCAGGGGCTCGGCCCGCTCGTGGCCGGCCTGGAGGCTTGGTCCGGGGGGTAGGATCAGGGCATGGCCATGAGCTGCGACCACCCGGACCTGCTGCCCCTGGAGGAGGCGCTGCGGCGGCTCTGGGAGGCCCTGCCCGCACCGGCTGTCGGGGAGGTCCGCGCCGACCGCGACGATCCCGCCGCCGACCGCGCCGCCATGGACGGCGTGGCCCTCCGGGCCGCGGAGGGGCGCCTCCCCCGGCGGCTCCTGGGCACCCTCTTCGCCGGCGACGATCCCGCCGCCTTCCGGGTGGAGCCCGGCACTGCCGTTCGCATCATGACGGGGGCCGCCCTGCCGCCCGGCGCCGATGCCATCGTGCCCGTGGAGCAGCTTGCCGAAACCGGTGGCCGCGTCCAGGTGCAGATAGATCCGGAACCCGGCGACCATGTGCGCCCCCGGGGCGAGCAGGCCCGGGCGGGCGAGCTCCTGCTGCCCGCCGGTGCGCCCCTCACGGCCGCGGCGCTCGGCCTGCGCGCCCAGGTGGGCCTGCCCGTGCCTGTCCCCGCGCGCCTCCGGGTGGACGTGGCCTCCACGGGCGACGAACTGGTGGCGGATCCCACCCCGTGGCAGATCCGCGATTCCAACGGCCCCATGCTGGCGACCCTGGCCCATGCCCTCGGCGCGGACGTGCGTCGTCGTCCCTCGCTGCCCGACGAGCCCGAGGCCCTCGCCCGCGCCCTGACGGCGCCTGGTGGCGCGCCCATCCTGCTCACCTCCGGCGGCGTGAGCATGGGCGAGCACGATCACCTGCCTTCCGTGCTGGCGGGCCTCGGCGCGCGCATCCTCTTCCACCGCATCCGCCTGAAGCCCGGCAAGCCCATGCTGGCGGCCCTCCTGGGCGACCGACTGGTGCTGGGCCTTCCGGGCAACCCCGTCTCGGCCTATCTCAACGCCCTGCTCTTCCTGCCCGTGGCCCTGGCCCGACTGCAGGGAGGCGCCTTCCCGGATCCCTGGCGTCCCGGCCAGCTGGGGGAGCGGGTGAAGAACAAGGGAGACCGGCCCCTGCTCCAGCCCTGCCGGCGGGAGGCGGGACGCCTCCACCCGCTGCCTTCCAGAGGCTCCGGCGACCTGGTCACCCTGGCCCGCGCGGAGGCCTGCGCCTGGATCGAGCCCGGCGGGAGCGAGGCCGGCGCCGAGGCCCGCTGGCTGCCGGTCCTGTAGGCCGCGGACGGGGATCCCGGCTCGCCCGGGACATCGCGAACCGGAGACGAGCAGGCGGTTCCCTCCTTCACGTCAGCGCTTCGGCCACTCCGAGGCCAGCAGGCCGTAGACGGCGTGGTCCACGAACCGCCCGCCCACCCATTCGGCCTGGCGGAGGGTGCCCTCGTGGCGGAAGCCCAGGCGCCGGGGAATGGCCCGGCTGCGCCGGTTGCGGACCCCGGCCCGGATCTCGATGCGGTTCAGCCCCAGTGCGCCGAAGCCGTACTGCAGGAGCGCGGAGACCGCCGCGGTCATGAGCCCCCGGCCCTCAGCTCCCCCGTCCAGCCAGTAGCCGATGGCCGCGCTGCGATGGCTCCAGTCCATCCAGACGAAGCCGGCCACCCCCACGAGACGGCCCTTCCACCTCAGGCCGAAGGCGAGGGCGGTCCCGGCGCGGGCCTGCTCCCGCATCCGGAGGAGGTAGGCCCGGCTGTCCGCGGGCTCCTGGTTCCCGTCCACCCAGGGCAGCCAGCGGCGCAGGCGGTCGCGGTTGGCTTCCACCAGGGCGAAGAGATCCCGGGCATCGCCGAGGCGCAGCGGCCGGAGTTCCAGCTCCCGGCCAGCCTTCAGGACCAGGCTCATGCCCGCCCCGTGGGATCCTGGCAGGCCGCGGTCCGCCCGGCGCGCCAGATCCCCAGGAGCTCGTCCAGGAGCGCGCCGAACCGGTCGAGGTGCATGGCGTTGGGGCCGTCGCTGAAGGCCTTCTCGGGGCAGTCGTGGACCTCGAAGAAGAAGCCGTCCACGGCGGTGGCCGCCGCGCGGGCCAGGGTGGGGATCATCTCCCGGGCGCCCCCCGTGCGGTCGCCCAGCGCTCCCGGCTTCTGCACGCTGTGGGTGGCGTCGAACACCACGGGGCAGCCGGTCCGCCGGAGGTGGGGGAAGGACTGGAAGTCCACCACCAGGTTGCCGTAGCCGAAGCTGGAGCCCCGTTCCGTCACCCATACGGGACCGTGCTCGGGGACGGAGCGCAGCTTGTCCACGCCGTGCCGGAGGTCCCAGGGCGCCAGGAACTGGCCCTTCTTGAGGTTGACGGCGCGGCCCGTGGCCGCGGCGGCCAGCAGCAGGTCCGTCTGGCGGCACAGGAAGGCCGGAATCTGGAGCGCGTCCACCGCCAGCGCGGCCACGGCGCACTGGCTGCTCTCGTGGACGTCCGTGAGCACGGGCACGCCCCACCGGCTGCGGACCTCCGCGAGGATGTCCAGGCCCTCGGCCATGCCCGGGCCGCGGTGGCTGGCGCCGCTCGTGCGGTTGGCCTTGTCGAAGCTGGACTTGTAGATGAAGGGTATGCCCCGCGACTCCGCCAGATCCCGCAGGGCGGCGGCCATGGTGTGGGCGTGCTCCCGGCTCTCGATCACGCAGGGACCCGCGATCAGGAAGAAGCTCTGGTCGGTGTGGGGGCGCGCGAAGTCCATGGATCCCTCGGGGTCCCCATGGTACCCCGTTCCGGAATCCCCGGCCGGGAGGATCCCCCTTAACGAAGTGTCCCCGCCGGGGGATCATCATCTCGCAGAGTGTTGATGGCACTCCGGAGGCAGGCATGGTCAAGGCCCTGATGGACGACGACCTCAACCGGCGCCTGGTCGCCCTGCTCCAGCAGGACGGTCGCATGAGCCACGCGGAGCTGGCGGAGCGCCTGGGCGTGAGCCGGCCCACGGTGATTGACCGGGTGAAGCGCCTGGAGGCCGAGGGGGTCCTGTCCGGCTACGCGGCGCGGGTGAGCCCGGCGGCGGTGAACAAGCCGACGGTGGCCTTCGTGGCGGTGCGCTACAAGGACAACAACGAGGCCCTGGAGCAGCGCTTCATCAAGGCCCTGGAGCAGGAGCCGGACATCCTGGAGGCCCACACCATCGCCGGGGAAGACGCCCTGCTGCTCAAGGTCGTCGCCGACACCCCCGCAGGCATCGCCGAGCGCCTTCGCCGCATCCGGGTGCTGGGGCCCCTGGTGAGCACGCGTACCACCATGGTGCTGGAGACCCACTGGGAGAAGGCCGGGCCCAGCCCCTTCCCGGTGGAGGGTCCCGGGAAGAAGCTCCGCAAGTGACCACCCCGAGGCCCGCCCTGCCTGGCCCGGGGCGCCGTTCCGGGGGAAGGGCCTGATGCTCGCCTGGCTCGCCTACCTCACCGTGTCCCTGGTGTGGGGCTCCACCTACTTCGCCATCGCCCTGGGGGTCCCCGTCTTCACCCCCTACGGCATCGTCGCCACTCGGTTCACCCTGGCCGCGCCCGTCGCCCTCCTCCTGGGCCGCTTCCGCGGCGAACCCTGGCCCGCCCGGAGGGACCTCGTCCCCGTCGCGCTGGTCGGTGCCCTGCTGCTCGGCTGTTCCAACCCCCTCGTCTCCTTCTCCGAGCTGACCCTGGCCTCCGGCATCGCCGCGGTGCTCGCCTCCCTGATGCCCCTCTGGCTGGCGCTGTTCTCGGTGCGACGGGAACCCCTCCGCCCCAAGGGCTGGATGGGACTGGTCCTAGGCGTGGTGGGGGTGGCTCTGCTGGCCTGGCCCACCCGGGCGGGCAGCCTCCATCCCGTCGGCCTGGCCGCCATGTTGGCCGCGCCGATGATCTTGGCCTGGGGCACTCTCCTCGGGAAGCGCCGCATCCGCGGCGGCGGCCTGTTCACCACCGTCGGGATCCAGATGGCCACGGCGGCGCTGATCGGCTGGATCGCCGCCCCCTTGACCGGCGGCTTCCTCCGGGCCCCGCTGACCCTGCGGGCCACCCTGGCCGTGGCCTACCTCGCCCTCGTCGGCTCGGTGCTGGCCTTCAGCGCCTTCCTCTACCTCTCCAAAGTCTGGCCTCCCGCGAAGATGGGCACCTATGCCTACCTGAACCCCCTGGTCGCCGTACTCCTCGGCACCCTCCTCGGGCACGAACCCTTCGGCGCCCGGAGCCTCGCGGGCATGCTGGTCATCCTCGGGGCCGTGGCCCTCGTGCAGCTGCGGCCGACGACATCCCTGCCCGACACCCAGCCGGAGGTCCCATGACCCTTCCCGACGCCACCGCCCTGCTCCTCATTGACGTCCAGCAGGCCTGGGACGACCCCTCCTGGGGTGTCCGCAGCACCCCCGGGGCCGAGGCCAACGTGGCTCGGCTGCTGGCGGCCTTCCGCACCGCGGGCCGGCCCGTGCTCCACGTCCGCCACGCCTCCGGAAACCCCGCCTCGCCCCTCCACCCGGACCAGCCGGGCCACGCCTTCAAGCCCGAGGCCCGGCCCCTGCCCGGGGAGCCGGTCTTCACCAAGTCCGTCCACGCCGCCTTCCTCGGCACGGGCCTGGAGGAGCACCTCCGTGCCCAGGGGATCACCGGCCTCGTCATCGCCGGCATCACCACCCACCTCTGCGTGTCCAGCACGGCCCGGCTGGGATCCAACCTCGGCTTCGCTGTCATCGTCGTGTCGGACGCCTCCTCCGCCCTGTCCCTGGACGACGGCGAGGGGGGCCGCATCCCGGCCGAGACGGCGCACCGCGTGGCCCTGGCGGAGCTGCGTGGCCAGTTCGCCCGCGTGGCCACCACGGAGGCCGTGCTGGCGGAAGTCTAGGCCCTCTTCCGCGCCAGGAGGGCCGCGCCCATGCCGATGCCGCCCGCCCCCAGGAAGACCAGGGCCCGGAGGGGCGTGTCGGCGTGGGCCAGGTCCACCAGCAGCAGCTTGGCCGCCGCGATCCCCATCCAGGCGTAGCCCGCGGCCAGCAGGGCCCGCCGCTCCGAGCCCTCCCGGCGCAGGCCCGCCATCCACTGCGCCGCGCCCGAGAGGGCCCACACGAGGGTGAAGGCGATGGCGGGCCCCCGGGCGGGGCTCAGGGCCTGGACCCCCTTCGCCACCTCGACCGCGACGGAGAGGTTGGCCATCACCTGGAGGGCGAGAAAGGCGGGGAGCCGGGTCCTCCCGCCGCCACGCCCCGCCAGCAGCGCCCATGCCCCCGCTCCGAGGAAGCCCTCGGCGCAGGCGGCCCGGAGGACCGGCATTCCGGGACTGCCGGGATCGAAGGCCCCCGTGAGGCCGTGGAAGAGCCAGCGCAGGGAGGCCAGCAGCGCCAGGGCCAGGGCCATCGCGCGCAGGCCGCGCGCCTCCGGTCCAGGGGGATCCGCGGCTTCCGCCCGCCGGGCCGCCCAGGCCAGGAGCAGGGCGAAGAGGCTCCAGGCCGGTCCCACCCAGCGCCAGGCCAGGGCCACGGGGACCGCCAGAACCAGATGGGCGAGGGCCAGGGCCTGGAGGCCGGCATCCGCCCGGGCTCCGCCCAGGCGCCGCCGAGCCGGACGGACCAGCGCCAGGTTCCACCCCCCGGCCACGAGGACAGGCAGCGCGTAGAGCCCCGGTGCCCAGCCCCCATGCTTCCATGTCATCCCGCCCCCGAGGAGGGCCAGGAGCGAGGCCGAGGCCCAGAGCGTCTGCGGCGTCCCGGGGGGAGCCTGCAGCCCCGGCAGCCAGGCCACGCCCCCCGAGAGCAGGAGCTGGACCAGCAGGAGCAGGCCGAGCACTGGCGCATCCGCCGCCCTCGCCCCGGCACAGGCTCCCAGCAGGAGGAGCCAGGTGCCGAGCACCGCCGTCCAGCGCGCACCCTGCCAGGCCCCCCCGCTCCCCGCCCGGTAGGGCACCGCCAGCACCGTCCCCAGCAGCACCGCCAGGTAGAGGGCCAGGGCGATCTCGTGGTGGCCGGTCTGCCCGAGGGCGACCGGGGCTGCCAGGGCCGACGCCACCGAGACGGTCAGGATCCCGCCGCTGCGGGCGCGGGCGCCCAGGGCCCCCGCGGCCAGGGTGAGGATCGCCACGGCGGCCAGCCCCACGGCCGGGTCGAAGAGGTGGAGGCCGAAGGCCCCGGCGCGGAAGCTGAACTGGAGGACACCGAGCCCGGCCAGGAGGAGGGCCGTGCCCAGCCTCCGGCTCCCGCCCAGGACCAGGCGCGCCGACAGGAGGGCGAGGACGCCGCCCGCCCCCAGGCCCATCGCGAAGCGGAACCCGGGGCCCAGCCAGCCCTGCTGGACCGCCCACCGGAAGAAGAAGGCTGTCCCGATGAGGAAGAAGCCCGCCCCCGTCCCAGCGATCCAGACGCCGGGCGGGATCCCCCGGGCGGCGCGGGGAGGCGCGGGTCCCGGGGGCGCCACCCGCGGGGGACCGGGACGGGGCGCCGCGGCCTGGCGCGCCATCAGCCACGCGACCTGGGCCTCCAGGCGGGTCAGGCGCTCGCCCAGGTCATCGGGGTCCGGAGCGCCGGGTTCCATCTCAGCCCTCGACGCGGTTCCGCCCCTGGGCCTTCGCCTGGTAGAGGTTCCGGTCCGCCCGGGCCAGCAACTGCTCGGGGACGTCCTCGGGCCCGCACCAGGTGGCGAGGCCGATGCTGAGGGTCACGCGACTGGAATCCGGCAGGCCCGGGATGATCTCGGCGGATACGACCTCCCGGAGCCGCTCGGCCAGGGCCCGCGCGCCGTCCAGGTCCGTCTGCGGGCAGAAGGCCAGGAACTCCTCGCCCCCGATCCGCCCGAGCTGGTCCACCTTCCTCAGCCCGAAGGCCATGCGCTGCGCCACCACGCTCAGCACCTGGTCGCCGGTGGCGTGCCCGAACCTGTCGTTCACCAGCTTGAAATGGTCCAGGTCCACCACCATGAGCGACAGCGGCTGTCCGAACCGCAGGCACTGGTCCAGCTCCACGGAGAGCATGTCCAGGATGTGCCGGCGGTTGTAGAGGCCCGTCAGCGGGTCCCGGATGGCCTGGTGGTAGAGGCGAAGCCTGGAGTCCTCCAGGCTCAGGAGGCGGCCCAGCTCCTCCGCGGCGATCTCGAACAGGCGTTCGTACTCGTCGGCGGAGCGGCGCTCCGTGAGGATCCCCACCACGCCCGCCACGGGATAGCCGGGGGTGGCCGTGGCCAGCACCAGGGTGGTCGGGTCCCGGAGGCTGCGCCGCCGCTCGTCCGGATCGCTCGCGGGGTGCCAGTGGCAGTCCTGCAAGTTCTCCATGGCCAGCTGGCGCGCCAGGGAGGCCTCGAGGGCCGCGCGGTTCTCGGCGCTCACGGAGGCGCCATGAACGCCCGAACACCAGGCGCCCTCCTCCCCCACGTAGGCGACGGCCAGCGCGCCGGGCAGCACCAGCTCCTGGAGGATCTCCATGAAGCCCTGGATGAGCTTGGCGGTGTCGTGCTCCACGGTGTAGAGCCGGCCGATGGAATCCCGCATGGCCGTCTCGATCAGCCTCTGCTCCAGGGCCTGGGCCAGCTGGCGCTGGATGGCGTCCACCCCGAAGTTCTCCTGGGCGAGCCTCGGGACCTGGTGGGACCGGCGATTGTTCCCCGGCTGGCGGGCCAGGGATTCGGCCACCTCCACCACATGGTCCAGGTCGCGGCCCTTGACCAGGAAGCGGTCCGCACCGCAGGTCTTCGCCCAGAACCTCGACAGGCCCCCGCCCTGAGCCGTCAGCAGCAGTACTGGAAGGTGCCGGGTGGCGCGGTCGTCCTTCAGGAGCCGGCAGAGCTGGTAGCCGTCCAGCAGCGGCATGACGCAGTCGCTCACCACCACGTCCGGGAATTCCGTGGCCAGCACCAGCAGGGCCTCGGCGCCATTCCGGGCCTCGAGGGTGAGATGGCCGTGGCGCTGGAACAGGTGGCGGAGGAGGCTCAGCTGGATCGGATTG
The DNA here is from genome assembly GCA_027451045.1 of Holophagaceae bacterium. Classification (GTDB taxonomy): domain Bacteria; phylum Acidobacteriota; class Holophagae; order Holophagales; family Holophagaceae; genus Geothrix. The sequence continues at coordinate 8,496 of DAIDKC010000173.1, forward strand.
TCATCCACCAGGAGCACCTGGATGGGCCTGGGGTTCGGGGACGGCGGCGAGGTCATAGGGGAGCCTTATCGAATCGCCAGGTCAACAACGTGAATTTCCGCCCCGATGCATGGGATCCTGGCGCCAGGAGGGGCTTCCCCATGATGCGCCAGGCCCAGAAAGGACCGCACTAGCCATGGAAGCCCCGCTCCTCCTGGCCCTGGCCCGGGCCCGCCTGGCCTCCCAGGGGAGCCGCCCCGTGGAAGGGGCCTGGGCCTCCGGCCGCGCCCTGGGCCTGCGCTGGGCGGACCGCCGGGAGGGGGACGCCTGGGTCCTCCTGCTCCAGCCCCGTCCCGAGCTCTGGCTGCTCCCGGTGGTCCATCCCGCCTGGTCCCGCCTCCAGGCCGAAGCCCCCCGCGACAGCGCCCGCCTCTGGGGCCCCTGGTTCTCGGGCGCCCGGCTGGTGGCGGTGGAAGGCGACCCCCGGGAGCGATGGCTCGGCCTCGTGTTCCAGCGGCGGGCCATCACCGGCCGCCTGGAGATGCTGCGCCTCGCCTTCCAGGCGATCCCCGGCCGGGCAGGCCTGCGGGTGGACGGCCTGGACCTCCAGATGCCCCGGCTCGGCCTCGGCGTCCCTTTTCCCGCCGCGCCGCCCCGCCCCGAGGAGGAGCCCCCGTCCCTTCGCCGCTGGCGGGAGCGCTGGGGTGCCGCTCTGGACGCCGCCCTGGCAGGGGAGGTCCCGGAGGTGCTGCCCGGCGAAGGCGACCTGCTGGAACGCCACCGCCTCTGGTCCTGCGCCCGCGCCGAGGAGCTGGTCCTCGGGCCCGCGCGCGCCGCGGCTGCCCGGAAGCTCCAGGGCGAGGAGGCGCGCCTGGACCGCCTGGGCGGGGCCCTGGCGCGGGACCGGGCTCGCCACGAGAGGGCGCTGCCTCTCAAGGCCCAGGCCGCCCGGGTCGCCGCGGAGCTCTACCGCCTCAAGGGTGCCACGCGGGAGGTTCTGCTGGCGGACGGGACGCACCTGCCCCTGCCCGAGGGGAAGACGGCCGAAGCGGCGGTCCAGGCCTGGTTCGCCGCCGCCAAGAAGGCGGAGCGGGGCCTGGCCCGGCTGGCGGAACTGGAGGCGGAGCTGGTCCGCGAGCGGGCCGAATGGCGCCGCCGCGCGGAGGGGGACCCGCTTGCGCTGGAGGCCCAGCCTGCGCGACAACCGAAGGGGGCCGCGCGCCCCAGGAAGGAGTCCCGGCGCATGAACGACCCGGCCGCGAAGCGGAAGGACGGCAAGGGGACCGCGTTCCGGAGCGTCATGGTGGACGGCTTCGAGGTCCTGATCGGCAAGGGCGATGCCGAGAACGACCAGCTCACCTTCAAGGTGGCCGAGAACACCGATTTCTGGCTGCACGTGGCCAGCGTCCCCGGCAGCCACGTCGTCATCCGCAACCCCGACAGGCTGGGGGAACTCCCCCGCCATGTCCTGGAGCGGGCCGCCGAGCTGGCCGCCTACCACAGCAAGGCCCGGGACGGCGGCAAGGTCGAGGTCCATCTCGCCCGCGTGGCCGACATCAGCAAGCCCCGCGGGTTCGCCCCCGGCAAGGTCATCCTGAAGAAATGGACGGGCCTGCGCGTCTACCCGAAGCCCTGACCTTCCCCGCACCCCGCCAACGAGAAGGCACGGCGTCTCGCGCATCGCCCTCGGCGATGTCGAGAAGAAATGGACGGGCCTGCGCGTCTACCCGAAGCCCTGACCTTCCCCGCACCCCGCCGACGAGAAGGCACGGCGTCTCGCGCATCGCCCTCGGCGATGCCGAGAAGAAATGGACGGGCCTGCGCGTCTACCCGAAGCCGTAGCGAGCCGGGAAGGCCCTACTCGACCTGCACCGCGAAGGGCTTGAAGCCGGCCTTCCGCAGCTTCGCGGCCCGTTCGTCCATGGAGGCCTTGTCGCCGGTGGCGGCGAGGCGGACCTTGAACTGGCCCTGCTCCTGAACCGTGGTGGTGGCGAAGCCCGCGGCCTTGGCCCGGGCGGCCGTACGCTTGGCCTCCGCCGGATCGGGCGTGGCCAGGAGCTGGAGGGTCCAGGGCGCATAGGAGGCGGGCTGCGGAGCCTGGGCCTGACTCGGGTTCTGCCCGGGAGCGGCGGCCGGACGCGCCGGCACGAGGGGCGCGGACGACTGGCCCTGGAAGAGCTTCAGCTGGTCCACCAGCGGCTCCGGCAGGTCCTGCAGGTCCACGTTCCCGTTCCGGTCCGCGGGGCGGTGCAGGGCCGCGCTCTGCTTGCCCACCTGCACCCCCATCACGAAGGCGAGGGTCAGCAGGCCCACACCCACGCCCGCCACCCACAGGATGGACTGGCTGCCGATGCTGATCTGGTCGCGGGCGCTCATGGCGCTACAGCCTAACGCCTTCCAGGACGGCGGCCCACTGGGGGCCCAGGCTGCCGGGGGAGGTCACCAGCACCCGCCCGGCGGGTTCCAGGAGCGCCGCGGCCAGGAGCGGCCCGCCGGAACCCGCTAGTTCGCCCCACAGGAGCTTGGGGTGGAGCGGATCCGGCCAGGCAGGATGGGCGGCCCGGAGGGCGGCCTCGGAGGCATCGAGCCTCGGGGTGCCGCTGCTGCCTCCGATCCAGCGATCCACGGGACGGCCGCCCAGGACCGCTTCCACCGCCGACGCCAGTGCCGCGGCGCGACCGGCGGCATCCTCCCGGAGGGGCGCCCGGGAGGCGGGGGCGGCGAGGGTGGCGCGGATCCGGGCTCCCCGGGCCTCCGCGGCCGCGGCGGGCTCCAGCACGAAGGCCTGGGCCCCCTCGCCCGGCAGGAAGCCGTCCCCGGTGCCGGCCCGGGGATCGCCCCGGCGGGCCAGGAGGCGGGCCCCCCGGCAGGCCTCCAGCAGCATGGGGAACAGTCCGTCGGTGCCCACCACCAGCACCGCCTCGGCCAGGCCGGTCCGGAGCCAGCGGGCAGCCTGCTCCAGGGCCGGGAAGGTCCCGCTCTCCCGCTCCAGGAAGGTCGCGCTGGGCCCCTTGAGGCCGAAGGCCAGCGCCAGGTGGCCGCTGGCGGCATTGGCCACGCTGTTGGGGAACAGCAGGGGGGAGGCGCCCTCGGGCCCCTTCGGCAGGTAGGCGCGGAGGAACCCCTCGGTGGCCTCGCTGCCTCCGGTGAAGGTGCCCACGGCCACCCCCACGCGCTCGCCCACGGGCCGCGGGTCCAGCCCGGCGTCCGCGAAGGCCTGGTGGGCGGCGACCCAGGCGAACCGGCTGGGCCGGTCCAGCCGGCGGAGTTGCATGGGCGGGATGATCCCGGCGGGGTTGAAGCCGGCGCAGGACGCCCCCCGGCCACGTCCGAGGGCCGCCGGGAGGTCCGCGAAGCAGGGCGTGCCCGCCCGCAGGCTGGCCCGGGCGGCCTCGGGCCCGTCGCCGCAGGGCAGCACCACCCCCAGGCCCGTGAGCGCCAGGTCGGCCGTCATGCCCCGCTCCAGCGCCGGAGGGCGAGGCAGACGTTGTTCCCCCCGAAGGCGAAGGCGTTCACCAGCGCGACCCGGAGGCGCCGCTCCCGCGCCGTCCCGGGAGTGCAGTCCAGAGCGCACTCGGGATCCGGTTCCTCCAGGCGCAGGGTGGGGCTCACCACCTGGTCCCGGAGGGCCAGCACGGCCAGGGCGGTCCCGAAGGCCCCCGCCGCCGCCAGGGTGTGGCCGAACTGGCTCTTGGAGCTGGTGACGGACACGCGACCCGCGGCCGGCCCCAGGGCCCTCCGGATGGCGCGGCATTCCGCCCCGTCGTTGGCGGGCGTGGCCGTCCCGTGGGCGCTCACGAGATCCACCTGCGCGGCCTCCAGGCCCGCGGTCCGGAGGGCCATGGCCATGGCCCGGGCGGCCCCGTCCCCCTCGGGATGGGGTGCCGTGGGGTGGTGGGCGTCCATGCTGGCCCCGTAGCCCAGCACCTCCGCCAGGATGACGGCGCCCCGGGCCCGGGCCCGCTCCAGGGACTCGAGCAGGACCTGCGCCGCCCCCTCCCCGAGGTTGAGGCCCGCCCGGTCCCGGCTGAAGGGGCGGCACTTGGCCGAGTCCACCGCGCGCAGGCTGGCGAACCCCGCGAGGGTCGTCACGCAGAGCGTCTCGGCCCCCCCCGCCAGCGCCAGATCAAGCTCCCCCGAGGCGATGCGCTCCCAGGCCTGCCCCAGGGCCATCAGGCTGGAGGAGCAGGCGTTCATCACCGTGGCCCGGGGTCCCAGGGCTCCGAAGCGGCGCGCGAGG